>JBGOZZ010000226.1:0-3291 GCA_041480465.1 Methanoregula sp.
CCCCCACCATCTGAATACTTCTTCTTGATGATAAATGAACAAAAAGCACCTGAAAATCGAAGATCATTCTGAGGATTTCCCCCCTCACACACTGGTAATGATCCGGTTCATGACGAGGGTGGCCCCGATCCAGATTCCGTACGACCCGCCAAGGGTCATGAGGAGGCTGAACCGGGACATCAGGAAATAAAATGCCAGCAGGAACACCATGGTGGGGATCACAAACCAGAATGTTGAGATGACCAGCTGCTGAGTCGTTTGCTGCCCTGCCTCGGAATACGTGAAGAGGAACGCGAGTGTCGTGATCATCGGCGCCGCAGCAAGTATGCCGCCATACCGGGGATCCAGATGCTCGGCAAGCAGGGTCACGCCGACAACGATACTTCCACCCGCCACAAATTTCAGGAGTGTATAGAGATAATCCATCTTTGGAGTATTTTCCCGTGAGGATTAAATACCCTCACCCACATTGCACCAGGTTATGGACAAAATCCCTTTCCTGCTCATCCTGGTGGGTGGTGGCTCCGTAAAGCCCCGTGAACCGGGCTGTTTTTTGCCTCTTATTTTTTGCCTCTTATTTTGCCTCTTAGTTATCCCATCGGGAACCACAAACCCAGCCAGAACGCGAATATGAGATTGTTTTTTCCGGAGGGGACATGCAAAAAAGGGGAAAGTTCTAAGCCTGTACTCTCAACGATCATATCAGCGACTACTTTTGGACTCTTGAATGGGAAATCTACAGTTCGGCTTACGAAACATTAATACTGATTTGACACTCTTTTCCGATATGTCCAGAACGGATTTATTTTCTTATTGATACAGGGACTGGAGCAATAATAATGGATCACGGTATGCATCATCCTGCAACAACCAAAGGTGCTGAATCAGATCATAACAAATCGATCCAACCGGTGCATCCTGGCGGTGATTCAGGTCCCCATCAAACAGGAGCCGGCTCTCATGTCCACGATTTGGAAGATTTCAAAAAACGGTTCATCCTTTCAACGATCGTTACGATCCCGATCCTTCTCCTTTCGCCGGTTATCCAGTCGTTTCTGGGTTTCCGGTTTGATTTTCCCGGCTCAATGTACGTTCAACTCTTGCTTGCATCCTTTGTCTATTTTTATGGCGGATATCCGTTCCTTAAAGGGATTTTCCGGGAGTTACGTGCACACACTCCGGGTATGATGACACTTATCGCTGTAGCGATCAGTGTGGCGTATTTTTACAGCTCTGCCGTTGTGTTCGGTCTGAACGGTGAAGGATTCTTCTGGGAACTGGCAACGCTTATCGATATCATGCTCCTCGGCCACTGGATCGAGATGAAGTCGGTCCTCGGGGCCTCCCGGGCGCTTGAGGAACTGGTAAAGATCATGCCCCAGGATGCACACCTCGTAAAAGATCATGAAACAATAACCGTGAAAGTGTCGGAGCTGCAGCCCGGTGACCACGTTCTTATCAAACCCGGCGAAAAGATACCCGTCGATGGAATTGTAATCGACGGTATAAGCAATATGAACGAATCGTTGCTGACCGGGGAATCAAAACCGGTTTCAAAGCATCCCGGCGACAACGTGATAGGTGGTGCCATCAACGGCGAAGGATCTGTTGTTGCTCAGGTAAACAAGACCGGGAAGGAGACGTACCTGAACCAGGTTATCACCCTGGTCAGACAGGCACAGGAGAGCAAATCCCGGGCGCAGGACCTCGCCAACCGGGCTGCCCTCTTTCTTGTTATTATTGCGCTCGGCGTCGGTGTCATAACATTTGCCGGGTGGCTCGTGCTCGGACAAGGACCCGGGTTTGCGATCGAGCGGGCTGCAACCGTGATGGTAATCGCGTGCCCACACGCACTCGGGCTTGCCGTACCGCTCGTCGTCGCGGTATCAACTGCACTTGCTGCGCAGTCCGGTCTGCTCATACGGGAACGGCAGGCATTCGAACGGGCAAAAGACCTCCAGGCAATTGTCTTTGATAAAACCGGTACTCTGACTGAAGGGACATTCGGGGTAACTGACATTCTCCCGCTTGGGCAGCTCAGCGAATCCGGGGTATTGCAGATGGCCGCAACGCTTGAAGCAAATTCCGAACATCCGATCGCCCGGAGCATTGTAAAGAGCGCGGCGGATCAGCATCTCGATCTTGTTCCGATAGAAAACTTCCATGCGATCCCCGGCAAAGGTGTGGAAGCGCTCGTTTCAGGGCGGAACCTGAAGGTGGTCAGCCCGGGATATCTGAAGGAAAACCGTATTGAGCTCTCAGATATGCGCATTGAAACCATTACCCGGCAGGGCAAAACCGTTGTCTTCCTGCTTGAAGATGAGCGGCCGGTGGGAGTACTTGCGCTCGCTGATATCATCCGGAAAGAATCGCGGGAAGCGATTTCCCGGTTGAAATCGATGGGTATCAGGTGCATGATGCTCACCGGGGACAACCGGTTCGTGGCACAGTGGGTGGCAGAAGAGATCGGTCTGGATGAGTATTTTGCCGAGGTGCTCCCTCACGAGAAAGCGGATAAAATAAAAGAGATCCAGAAACGCTATACCGTTGCGATGGTAGGCGATGGGATCAACGATGCTCCGGCACTCGTGCAGGCAGATGTCGGGATTGCCATCGGTGCCGGTACCGATGTTGCTGTAGAGAGTGCAGATATTGTGCTCGTGAGAAATGATCCCCGGGACGTTGCTGATATCGTCGGGCTCTCAAAAAGGACGTATGCAAAGATGGCCCAGAACCTTGTCTGGGCGACCGGGTACAATGCCTTTGCGATCCCACTTGCAGCCGGTGTTCTCATTGGCTACGGTATTCTCCTCACTCCGGCGATGGGCGCGGTACTGATGAGTGCCAGCACAGTGATCGTTTCAATCAATGCCCGCCTTCTCAAGGCCTGATCGGGTTTAAAAGACCAGATTACTCTCTGTGATAAATTCCCCATGCTTATAATGCAAAGTTTTATCACATATGTGACCTAAAAGCCCTCGATAAGGAGAAAGGATGATGGTAATAGATCCAGTCTGCAAGATGGAAGTCGATGAAGACCGTTCAATGTACTGGAGCAAGTACAAAGGCAGGAATTACTACTTCTGTTCACACGGATGTAAGAAAAAATTCGACGAGGATCCGGAAAAGCATAGCAAGATGACTCAGGATATCGGGGAAAATCCTGAAAAATGCTGTGATTAATTTTTTAATTGATCCATCTGGCTATTCCGTCATAAGGTAAAAGTAAAGGGCCTGGGGTAGATTCATTATACTCATACAGCCGAACGTCAAAGAATTCTGGCTGCAGAA
>JBGOZZ010000227.1:0-3289 GCA_041480465.1 Methanoregula sp.
AGATATTCGGTCTATTGGGTCCCAACGGTGCGGGAAAAAGTACGCTTATCCGTATGCTTACAACCCTGCTCCGCCCGACAACCGGAACGGCATGCGTTGACACCTATGATATTATCCGCGCCCCTGAAAAGATCCGGAGTATTATCGGGGTCTGCCCTCAGAACAGTACGCTTGATGTTGAACTTACGGCGTATGACAACCTTGAATTTTACGGGAAACTGGTAAACGTCGACGACAGTATCCTTGATGCACGAATATGGCAGCTCCTGAAAATGGCAGAACTGGCCGATCGCGCTCACATGAAAGTCCAGACATTTTCCGGGGGTATGAGACGGAAACTTGAGATAGTCCGTGCCTTTATTCATCACCCGCTCATCCTGTTTCTTGACGAACCGACAATCGGGCTCGACCCGGAGGCCCGGCACGAAGTCTGGCAGCAGATTGCAAAACTGAATGAGGAAAAAACGACCATCATCCTGACCACGCACTACATGGACGAAGCGGAAAAACTCTGTAACCGCATTGCGTTCGTGGATAAAGGGCGGCTTATTGCCCTGGACATACTGGAAAACCTGAAGCAGTTAATTCCTGCAGGTGACCTGATTGAGATAGGTTTTGACAGGATGGACGAGAGGATTCTTTCCGTATTACGGGAGACTGCGCTTATCAATTCAGCTGAAGTCAAGGGCAAACGGGTCATCATCTCTGCAAAGAACGGAAGCAAAGTACTGCCTGAAATTGTTGCGGTCTTTGAAAAATTTTCCATTCCCATGACTTCCATTTCGATACGGTCACCCTCGCTGGAAGATGTTTTCATCCATCTCACCGGTAAAAAACTTGATGAAGGAGGAAACCAGGATGCAAAACCTGTGCGGGGGGGCAGACCTTCATGATCCGGGGCGCTGTTGCGATCTTCAAACGGGATTTCAAAAAATTCCTCAGTAACCCGTTTGTGGTCATCATGACCCTGATGATGCCTATCATGTACCTGGTCATTTTTGGCAATGCATTCGGCGGGACCATCAGCCATGTCCCGGTCGGAGTTGTTCAGGAAGTCCCCCCCTATAATGAAACCCCGCTTTTTTCCAGCGCAGTGGTGGCACTCAATCATATCCCGCAGAAAGATTATCCCAAACTTCTGGATGTCACGGTATATACTGATGAAACTATAGCCAAACAGGATCTTGCACAGGGACGGATATCTGCAGTTATCGTTTTCCCATCCGAAATATCCAGTGATCATGCCGTTCGCCTGTACGTGGACAGTTCGAACTCGATCATTCCTGCTCTTGTCGAATCAGCAGTCCGCGGTGTTCTTGCAACACTCGGGGCTCATAACCCTGTGATAGTGAATAAAATCTACGGGGATATCAAATACATACAGTTCTTCGGCGTCGGCGTCATTATGATGGCAATTTTTACCTCCACCATGTTCGGGGGTGGCATTGCCCTCATCAAGGATCGTGAGGCCGGAATCCACGAAGGCTACCTGGTTACACCGGTGCAGCGCACAAGCATCATCGCCGGGATCATTTCCAGCGGGACCGTCCGGGCATTTATCGCGGGATTTACGATCTTTCTGATCGACATTTTCATTACGGGTATTATCATCCAGAGTGTGGAAGACTTTTTGTTGGTGCTCCTCGTGATCCTGATCGCATGTATCGGGGTTACCAGCCTGGTTGTATCGTTCGCGTCACGTTTTTCCGCCCAGCAGGAATATGCTTCAGTCGTCGCGTTTCTTAACCTTATCCTGTTCATGACATCCGGGGCATTCTACCCTGTGATTGGCATGCCTGACTGGCTGCGATGGATCACCGTAATTAATCCCGAATACTATGGCGTGGACGCACTCAGGAGTATTATCCTCAGGGGACAGGGACTCGATGTCATTGGCATGGATCTTATTGCACTGCTGATATTTTCCGGTGCAATGTTTATTCTCGGAATCGCTACGTACCGGCGAACGCTGGAATAAGAGGAGCTGAAATCCTTTCTTTTTTTAAAATTCCGGACCTCGGAATAATGAAATTCAAATAGCATAAGCGGAGATTGTCGGTATACCGTGTCTCCCATCATTGCAGCCCTGCTTCCGCTCACCAGTCTCTCCATCACGGACGAGATCCTGCAGTACGGGATGTGGGTGTACATCCTGGTCTTCGTCGTCATCCTGCTCGCGTCAACCATCGTGGGCGGACCGATACCCGATAACACGTTTCTTCTCCTGACGGGGACCGTAGCAACGGTGAATGGGTTATCGATGGAGTGGCTGTTTCTCATGGCTTTCCTGGGAGGGGTTGCCGGGTACGAGATCAACTACTGGAGCGGGAGACTGTTCGGCCTTGCGATCTGCCGCGGGGTATGCCCTGGAATCCTCCACGACAGGAATGTAAGGAAGGCTGTCGATATGATGGACCGGTTCGGCCCGGTTGCGTTAATCCTCAGCCGGTTCATGCCGATCCTGAACCTGCCATCATTTATCGCAGGAGTAAACGCGATGGAGTACCGCAGGTACGCAGGCTTCAACCTGATCAGTTCCGCAGTCTGGTGTGGAATTCTTCTGACGCTTGGGTATTATATCGGGAGTATCCCCATCATCAGCAAATACCTCGATTATTTCACGGACCTCCTCATCGTCATCCTGGCAATCACGATCATTATCGTACTTGTCATGTTTACCCGTGATTACGTGAAAAGAAATGGGAACTGTTAGCGAGAGAAAATTCCATTAACGTCTTTTTTTACGGTAAGGAAACTCCAGGAATCGCATCTCTCAACCCCGTCCTGTCCATGACTTCCCGGTTGAAGAAATAACTATACACGACGAGGAGAGCCGGTTTCTCAATCAGCAGGTTAAAAAAAGAAAATTTTTCCTGTTCACAAGAGAGTTAATCCCGTTTTCTGCCACACATCACTGCGCATATTCCACCGATCGCCAGCGCGAGCCCGGTAATTTCCGGCATGAGAGGGGACTTTTGGGTGGTGGTCGCTGTAAGGGGTACAGCGGAAGTCTGTGGTACGGTTGGGGAAGTGGTGGTGACGGGGGCAGTCAGCTGGAAGGTGAGTTTTGTATACGCATCGTCAACCCCCTGGTCATCGATTGCTTCAGAGAGTGCAAGTAAGGCATTTGCATTCCTGACACCTTCCACACCGGTGATGTTGAAGATCGATGTATTGGTCACGGCGTTGACCACCTGACTATAGGAGAGACCTGACTCCTCCAGATCGATATTGTACTCTTCGTTGGCACCCGGGCTCTGGACAAGGACATAATATTTTGCCGGAGGCA
>JBGOZZ010000228.1:0-3274 GCA_041480465.1 Methanoregula sp.
AGGTCGGCGATCTACTACTACACTCCTCCAAAAAGATGCGGACGCTCGGTCATGTTCACTCGTCCTCATCCCGTTCGTTTGCACTCACTACACTCCGGCTCGCATCACATCACCTCGCTGTTTTTCCTGGTTGCCCTGTTGAGAAGATGACGCCCCTGCATTCACAGGTGCAAAGGAACTCATCAGAAAGTCAATTGGCAGCGAACTGGGCAGAACTCACCCGTCGCATCCCAACACTATAATTTTCATCTCCGCCGATAAATCATCTCCCAATCCTTTAAAAATAATTCCCTAACTTCAGTTTTAAAAGAAAGAACCTCGCGATCTTACTGGCGCAATGCCTTTTCGACCGCTGATAGGACATCACCGTCGATTCTGCCATCAAGTGTCATATCCATGAGAATGAGATTGGGGGGTGAAAATTTTTTTGAGTATTCGATCGCATCCTCTTCGGAGGTAAACAGGTCCACTATATCGTATCAGTATTTTTTTAATAATTCCTGCAGATGGAGGGTGATGATGGCGTCTCTCTCTACAATGAGAATTGATTTGTCTTTCACTACGTACACCACGCCGTTATCTATTCCCTTAACCGGAACACGAACTCTGTTCCATTCTCCGTATTGACCTCGATCTTCGCATGCATCTGGTGTTTTGCCAGGAAGTTCACCAATTTCAGGCCGAGGGTCTGCGTTTTTCCCCAGGCAATCACTCTTTTTCTTCAAGCAATTGAGTGGGATAACCACAACCTCTTGTTGGCCTAATAAAGTACAGGGAATCAGAAAAACAGCTATCGCTCTAGTATCAGAGGTGAAAAAGTGTCCGTAAAAAAAAGGTGGAATATTGAAACAAGTATAACGGAAGTATAGTAGCACCTATAATATAATGTTCTACTTTACACACACTGCCTGCAGTTTCTTTTCAATCTCCCACCGAGATGCAATAGAACCCAGGCAACGTGAAAAAACGCGTATCCTGTTCTATCGCTTCACGGATATCCTCATCTGATATTCCGTCCTGCCCGGGGTCCAAGATTTCGTGAAACAGCACCGGACCGCTGCTTTGGTGTTATCCTGCATAAGCAGCGCCATTCGTAACCCGCTCTAATGTAATACACGATGATCCGATCATCGGACTTTGAGAGTTCTGCAATTGCTTCAGGATCAGATCATACGGAGGTTCTGATTTGTTGAGCATGATGTACCGAGGCGGCAGAGGGACTGCGCCGGTATTTTTCTTTCCAACAGACATTATTCACCCTTTTTATGACAGAGCCTTAATCCCGTGTTCCCCGGTTCTTATACGTATAGCATCAAACATTGGGCAGACAAAGATCTTCCCGTCACCTTTCTGTCCACTCCTGTTGATTTGAGTGAGAATATCTACAACTAGGGGAACTTCATCATCATTTACCACTATCATGAGCATCTTTTTCGGGAGGAATCCTAGTTCGATTTCCTTTTGAACGGGAATATGGTATTTTGGATCATCGGCATCACAGATTATACCACGCTGCTGCATGATGTGAACACCAACTTCCCTCCGCAGGGTGCCCCCTGGATCCGGTACCCGGATTGTTCCTCCCTGCCTTCCCCGCCCAATGACATTGACAAATGTAATCCCTTTGACACCGATGGATTCAAGAGCACCTTTTGTAGGTTCCATACGCTCAGAACGGATAATTGCAATGATCTCTTTCATACGTATCCACTCTCTTTTATTTTTCGCCGGTCCTTTCGCCGGTCCTGATTGTATGGGATTCCTCGACTTCGGTCACAAAGATCTTTCCATCGCCGAGATTTCCCGCGGCAGGATACTCCTTTGTGCCGGTCCTTGCTGCTGTTTCAATCACCCTGATTACCTTGGTCACAGTTTCATCAGGAAGAACGATCATCAACATTTCTTTTGGTATCTCAGTATACCGGATCGATCCTTGAGTAATTCCCATTTCCTTGCCCCGCCCGGTAACATTCATTCGTGTCATGGCATAGATGCTATTTTTTTCCAGCGCTTCAATTACCCGTTGTGTGGATTCGGGTCTGATGATTGCACGAATTAATTTCATAGACAGCCCTCCTTGTTGAATCTTTTTTTTACCGTTAGTCACGACTAGTGGTTACATATCGAAGTATAGGTGGAATTCCCACGGGTGGGGTCGGAGCCGGACCCCGTCGATTTCTGAGCGTTTGTACTCAATCCAGACATCAATCACATCCTGAGTGAAGACCCCGCCCTCAAGCAGGAACTTGTGATCCACCTCAAGCGCGTCAATTGCCTGTTCAAGCGATCCTGGGACAGTCGGGATCTTCTTCGCTGCTTTCCCATCGAGATCGTACGTGTTGCCCTCAAACGGCTGGCCGGGGTCAATCTTCTTTTTGACACCGTCAATACCCGCCATAAGAAGCGCCGAGAAGGAGAGGTACGGGTTGCACATCGGGTCGGGAGGGCGGAACTCAATCCGTTTCGATTTAGGATTCTCCGAGTACATCGGAATCCTGATGGCAGCGGACCGGTTCCGGAGCGAGTACACGAGATTGACCGGGGCCTCGTAACCCGGCACGAGCCGCTTGTAGGAATTGGTGGATGGTGCACAGAATGCCATGAGTGCATTGGCATGCTTCAGGAGACCACCGATATAATATATCGCGGTCTGGCTGATCATTCCATATCCCTTCGCATCGAAGAAGAGGTTCTTCCCATACTTCCAGAGTGACTGGTGGGTGTGCATCCCCGATCCGTTGTCGCCGAAGAGCGGCTTGGGCATGAAGGTAGCTACCATACCGAAGTTCTGTGCCATGTTCTTTACGATATATTTATACATCATGCAGTAGTCCGCCATCTTGACAAGCGAACTGTACCGCATGTCGATCTCGTTCTGACCAGCGGTCGCAACTTCATGGTGATGAACTTCTACGGGAATACCGGTCTCAATCATCTTAAGGATCATCTGGCTTCGAACATCCTGAAGCGAATCATGGGGAGGTACCGGAAAATATCCCTCCTTATATCGCGGCTTGTAGCCGAGGTTGGGCTGCTCGTCCCTGCCGGAATTCCAGCTGCCCTCGATTGAATCTACGGCATAGAATCCCTGGTTGACACTCTGTGAATACCTGACATCATTAAACAGGAAGAACTCATACTCCGGTCCCCAGAAACTCGTGTCAGCAATGCCGGTAGATTTGAGATATTCTTCCGCTTTATGGGCAATAAACCGCGGATCACGGGTATATGCCTGTTTCGTGAGAGGATCAAAGACATCACAGATAATTGAGAG
>JBGOZZ010000229.1:0-3264 GCA_041480465.1 Methanoregula sp.
CCCATCTCGATTGCCATGTTGCAGCAGGTCATCCGTCCTGCCATATCCAGTTTTGAGATGGTTTTTCCGGTAAATTCGATGGCCTTATAGGTAGCCCCGTCTGCGCCAATGTCAGAGGCGATCGAAAGGATCAGATCCTTTGCTCCGACCCGTTTTTGGAATTTTCCGGATACTTCTGCCCTGATCGTCTCCGGTATCCTGAAATAGAGAGCACCGAATTTCAGGACAAATCCCATGTCCGTTGAGCCGATGCCGGTGGCAAATGCTCCGACCGCTCCATACATGCAGGTGTGGGAATCTGCACCTACTACGATCTCTCCTGGTGCTGCCCGACCCTTTTCGACAACGACCTGGTGACAGACCCCTTCGTTTATGTCATAGTTGTGGATATGCTGCTCTGCTGCGAATTTACGCATGTAGACGTGGTGTTCGGCAGCCGGAATGGAGTCTGCCGGCACCTGGTGGTCAAAGAGCATGATGACACGTTCAGGGTCAAAAACCTTCGAACCGCCCATCTCGTAGAACTTCTGGATGGCAAGAGGACCGGTAATATCGTGAATCATTGCCCCGTCGACCGGGGCCATCACAACTTCGCCTGCCCGTATATCCCTGCCGCACTTCCGTGAAAAAATTTTCTCTACGATTGTTGCTCCCATGCTGAATCGGCGTACTATAGGCGCTCAATTATATTGTAGTTTGGGGACGGGCAGGTCATCATCGATAACTGCAACTCTTTTCGCAGTTAAAGCAAACTTTAACTTTTTCCAGATTAAGATCATGCGATAATCATGATGCGAAGACTGAACTTTTTCATAATTGCCCTCGTGCTTGTTACGATGGCAGTAATCGGTTGTGCTGCAGCTCAGACCACTGATACTACAAACATCAATGTCATTCATGTCAGCGGAAGTGGTTCTGTGACAGGAACACCGGATCGTGCACAACTTACCTTTTCCGTCCAGACTGAAAACGCAAATGTGAAAACTGCACAGTCGGACAATGCAGTGCGGATGAATGCGGTAATCGATGCACTGGTCGCTGCCGGGATCCCAAAGGAACAAATGAAAACCACCGGATACTCGATTTACCCGGTGTACCAGGATTCAACCGGATTGCTGAACCCGAAGATCACGACCTACCAGGTCACCAACACCCTCCAGGTAACCCTCAAGGATGTCAACCAGACGGGGAATGTCATCGACACTGCAGTGACAAACGGGATCAACGCCGTGAGTTCGATCCAGTTTATGTTATCCGATGAACAGGCACAGGCTCTCCGCACAGAATCCCTGAAAAAAGCCGTGGCCCTGGCTCGGGCAGATGCGGATGTTGTTGCCGCTGCGCTCGGTGTCAATATCACCGGAATACAAAGTGCTGACATCTCACAGGGTTACCCACCAGTAGTTTATGATAATTATATGGCAGGGGCGGCGACTGCAAAATCCGTAGTGCCGACACCCATCCAGCCGGGTGACGTTACCGTAACTGCCCAGGTATCCATCACGTACTCGATTCGTTAATCTTCCCAAGAGACCATTCACAACTTTTTTACATTCGCAGCGTGTGATCTTCCTTAAACCACACTGCCGGGTCCGGCTTTGCCGGGCAAAAATACCCATAGTACTTGAAATTTCGAATACCAGAAAATTGCGGATACAATAGGATGAATCTGATATGGAACGAAATATCGGTTTTAAAGAGCGAAGGTACATTGAAGAATTAAGAATTCTTACAAAATCCACTGCCCTCGACTGCGTGATCGATGACCGGTTTGACAGGGTGATCTACGTAATCCGGCAGGGAGATATGGGGCTTGCGATCGGGAAAAAGGGAGATAATATCAAGCGGCTCCAGAATGTGTTAGGTAAACGGATCGAGATGGTGGAATATGCCGGATCACCGGATGAATTTATTGCAAACATCTTCAAGCCGGCTGAGGTAGTGAGGATAGAGCGGGGAGCGGAAAACGGGCCGGTGAATGTGTTCGTGAAGCAGAGAAGCGACCTTGGTATAGCGATCGGAAAGGCGGGATGCAATATCGAAAAAGCGCGCATCCTCACCCGGAGATTTTTTGGTTTCGATGTCGGGGAAGTCCTTCTCGTTGCAGAGGATGCATGAAAAGCAGCGTCGATCCCGCGATTATTGCAGAGATCTGGTCTGTAATCCAGGAACGGGCAAAAAATTCCTCACAGGAATCCTACACCAGCCGCCTGCTTGCAGATCCCAAGGGTATCGATAAGGTGCTGGAGAAGGTAGGTGAAGAGTCGACCGAGTTTATTATTGCTGCAAAAAACGGGGTGAAGGAACGCACCGTCGAAGAAGCATCCGATCTTCTTTTTCATCTTCTCGTTGCATTGCGCGCTGCAGACATCGACCTGTCCGATGTGATGCAGGAACTTAAACGGCGACGTAGATAACATACCCAGTCATTTTTTCAGAAATGCAGAGAGATCAGTCATGGAAGGGAGATCTTCTGTCTTCTGGCCGGCTGACACAAGTACGTTTTCATCGACAAATATCGGAACATTTGCGCGGAGTGCAAGGGCGATACCGTCACTGGGTCGGCAGTCAATATGCTCTGCATGGTTATCTGCTGAAAGCGTGAGCTGGGCGTAATAAACGCCTTCCTCGATACTATCGATCTGCATGGAGTGCAGAGTGATGGAAAATTTCGTAAGCAGGTCTAAAAAAAGATCGTGCGTGAATGGCCTGGCCAGAACTTCCCTGTTCTTTGCGCTGTTGATTGATACCGCTTCCCAGAGCCCGATGAAGATGGGCAGATTGTGCCCGCTTCCATTTGTAAGGAGCACCAGGGGGACAGTAGTTTCATCACTCGTGGCGACAAAGACGCCTTTCACTTCACATTTGACTTGCGACATCGCTGTCACAGTGATCGTTGTCATCAGTGATAAGAGTTAAGGTCAATGCCATCTTTGCTTATTCCTTGTATCTTGCTTCACGACGGACAATGATGAGGCTTGAAAGGATACCGAGCGCGATATTAAAATAGTAAAGGACTATCCGCCAGATGACTACAAAGATGCCAACAATGGATGCCGGGATGAACAGGGCATACATCGATGTTGCTCCGACTTCTGCAATGCCCGAACTCCCTGGTGTAAGGGGGAGCATCATCAGGATTGCGAGGATGAGCTGGATCACAAAAGATTCCAGGATGAGTGGGGGCTGTCCCAGACCAAGAAGGATGAGCGAGGCAGTAACAATCTCAGAGACCCAGTAAAGAAGGGTAAACAGCATCCCCCA
>JBGOZZ010000230.1:0-3262 GCA_041480465.1 Methanoregula sp.
TATGATCATTGTCCCGGTTTTTAATTCGGAAAATACCTTGCAGTATATTCTTGGGATTGGTGAAGATTTAACCGAGGAGACCCGGAACCTGAAAATGGACCTTCTCTTCAGTATTATAAGGCGGGATATCCTTGATCAGCTGGCAGTTATCATGAATTACCTGGAACGTGCACAGCTCAAGACAACCCATGAAGCAATGCAGATGTTTTTTGATAAGACGATTGAATCTATCGAGTCAATCCGGAAGCAGATGGCGTTTGGAAAATCACTCCAGGATCTCGGGATCACTTCTCCCACATGGCAATCGGTTAAAAAGTCATGGAATGATGCAGTCGGGTTATTGCCGGCAAACAATGTTGATATCTGTATGGATACGGCAGATGTCGAATTGTATGCAGACCCTCTCCTTCCAAGGGTTTTTTATAATCTCCTGATGAATGCGTTGCATCATGGAGGCCATGAGCTTACAAAGATCAGGGTTTCCACTCGCATATCCGGGGAATCCCTTATCCTGACAGTTGAGGATAACGGAACAGGAATTCCCTTTGACAGAAAAGATAAAATATTTGAATTCGGCTGTGTCAAGGGGGCTGGTTTTGGCCTGTTCCTGATCCGTGAGATATTAGGATACACCGGAATCATGATTACTGAAACAGGCCAACCCGGGAAGGGTGCGAAGTTTGAGATCCTCGTACCGAAAGGGAAGTTCCGGGATGTATCGTGAGTAAGACAAAATCCCTGCCGAAATTTTTAAGAAACCCCGATTTGTAAGACCAGAACCCGAATCGGGCGTGACGGTTAGTGAAGTTCAGTACTTAAAAAAATATCTACTTCTGCACCGCACCAAGATTTGCCTGTTCTACCGTTTTTGCATACCGGGAAAGTACTCCGGAAAGGGATTTTTTTACAGGTTTCCATTTTCTCTTACGCTGAATGAGTGTCTTTTCATCGATTAAAATATCAATTTTTTTCGCAAAGAGATCAATTCCGATGCGGTCGTTTTCCTCAATGAGTGCGATCGGCCCGCCGATTGCTGCCTCGGGAGCAACGTGCCCGATACACGGCCCCCGTGTTCCCCCCGAAAACCTTCCATCGGTTATCAAAACAACTCTGGTATAACCAAACCCCATAAGTGCTGACGTCGGTGAGAGCATTTCAGGCATGCCCGGGGCGCCGCGTGGACCTTCATAGCGAATGATAATCACATCCTCCTCTCTGATCTCACGGGCAAGGATGGATTTCATCGCGAGCTGTTCACTATCAAAGACCCGTGCTGGTCCGGTATGTTTCCACATCGCTTTCGGCACTGCTGCACATTTCACGACAGCACCGTCTGGTGCAAGAGTGCCAGACAGAATTTTCAGTCCACCTGCCGGACTTATGGGTTCTTTTGGAGATCTGATAATCGTTTCATTCTTAACTATGGCATCTCTGGCAATCTGCAGGATATTTTTACCCGACACTGTCAGGTTGTCCTCAAGATACCCTTCCAGGCGTTTAAGAACTGCCGGAATACCCCCGGCCCTGTACAGTGTCTGCATGGAATGTGGTCCGGATGGCTGCATATTGCAGATATGGGGGACAGAATCTGCGAGCGTATTGAAATCCTCAAGCGAAAGCGGGACACCCGCCTCAACAGCAACAGCCATCAGGTGGAGCACGGTATTCGTTGATCCTCCAAGCGCCATATCCACCCGGATTGCATTCCGGAGGCTGTTTTTTGTAATGACGTTACGGGGTTTGATTTGTTGTTCAATAAGTGGTATGATGGCTTCTCCGGTCTCCCGTGCAATCCGCAGCTTTCCTGCATCAACTGCGGGAATTGCAGCACAGCCCGGAAGTGACATCCCCATCGCTTCGGTCATGCATGCCATGGTATTTGCCGTATAGAGCCCCTGGCAGCTCCCACAACCGGGCATTGCGCAGCGCTCCAGCTCGCACAATGTCGTTTCATCCATCGTACCAGCCGCTACCTTCCCGACACCCTCAAAGATATCTATCAGCGACAGGTCTTTCCCATCCTGGTATCCCGAGAGCATCGGACCGCCGGTCAGGACAACAGAGGGAATATTGCACCGTGCGGCTGCCATAAGCATACCCGGCACAATCTTATCACAGGTACCGATGCAGACCAATCCATCGAACCGGTGCGCCTGAACCATGAGCTCGACAGAATCCGCGATATTCTCCCGTGACGGCAGGGAATACCGCATTCCTTCGTGTCCCATTGCAATTCCGTCGCAGATACCAATCACGCCGAATTCGAAGGGAACTCCTCCTCCCGCAGCGATACCTTCATGCACCTTCTCTGCCAGCTGCCGCAGATGGATATGCCCGGGAACAATGGTGTTATAAGCATTGGCAATTCCAATAAACGGGAGGTCCATTTCACGGTCAGTCACGCCAAGTGAACGCAGGAGCGATCGGTTTGGTGCCCGCTGATATCCGGATTTTACATCATCGCTGCGCATATATTCTCAACCTTTTTGTCCTGTTGAAGATAGATTCGCGTTTCAACACTTTTATGCCTTCTGTGAAAAATGGAAACTGACTGAATAAATTTTAGAAATACTTGTTAATCGGTTGAAAAACGATACGCTGCATTGACAAAAATGCCGGCAAATGAATCGTTAAAATATGCATGGGTATAGGTACCAAGTGCATTTCCCGATACAAGCCCATCCTTTCCGGATTCGATGCCTTTTCCTCGTGTCAGTCTGAAAGCGAACTGAGCATCGCGATCCGGGTGCATGCAGGAATAATGAAATTCGTGACCGGTTATGCTCTGCGATCGAGGAAGAAACGACGTATTCCCGATACTTTCGCCCTTGACATAACCAAGCGCCTGGATTTTATTCGTCATTTCCACGCGTGCGGGGAGAATTCCACATAATTTATACGTTCTGTCTGTTGCAATTTCCTGAGTAAGATACATAAGCCCCCCGCATTCTGCATACACTGGTATCCCTGTATCGACAACATGTTTCAATTCCCTGGTGCATTCTGATGATTCCAGCAAAGGAAGGTACAGCTCCGGATACCCCCCACCAAAATAAAGGGCATCAACATCGGGAATTGGATCCTGCAGAGGACTAAAAAAAAGCAGGTCTGCACCAGCATCCCGGAGACGATCCAGATTATCCTGGTAGTAAAAACAGAATGCATCATCCAGCGCCACTCCTATGGTGGCACGAATCTGTTTCTTTTTTCCAGCTCGTGGAATTTTTTTTTGTGGGTTTAACGTCTGACTTTCATTCGCACA
>JBGOZZ010000231.1:0-3250 GCA_041480465.1 Methanoregula sp.
CCCGGCAGAATACAAATTATTTGCCATGGAGAAACCCAACCGGCTCTTTGAACGGTATCTTGCGATCAGGGCCCGGCTCTGCACCCTCATGCCGGAACATCTTTTCGATGCCCAGTCTCTCATCACACCCAGTTGCGGAATCCGGTTCGCTGACCGAAAAGGTGCCGTAGCGATAATGCAAACTGCCGCGGAAATCTCACGACGCATCCGTGAAAAAGCACCGGGTCTCTGATCAGGTATCAGGATTAAACAAAGGACTAATTTCATGCAAAAACATCCGTTCACGATTGCGATTTCAGGAAAAGGAGGGACCGGTAAGACGACAGTCAGTTCCCTGCTTATCCGTTCGTTTATCGATTCGGGAGAGATTCCTGTCCTCGCAGTCGATGCCGATCCGAATGCCAACCTGCATGAAGCTATGGGAGTTACTGTTTACGAGACGCTGGGATCCATGCGGGAAGAAGCGTTTACCCGTCACATCCCTCCGGGCATGAATCGCCATGATTATGTCAGGTTCAGGTTCCGTCAGGCTCTGGTCGAAGCCAACGGTTTTGATCTTGTTGCGATGGGCCGGCCGGAGGGAAGCGGGTGCTATTGTTTTGCCAACGATCTGTTATCAGAATGCATGCTCCAGCTTGAGCGTGATTACCGGTTTATTGTGATCGATACAGAGGCCGGTATGGAACATATCAGCAGGGGGACGCTCGGAAAACCGGATATGCTCCTTATTGTAAGTGATCCTGGTGCCAGGGGATTGCGGACAATTACCCGTATTCGGGAGATCGCAACGCAGCTGGGGCTCGAACCGGAACGCATCCATATAGTTTTCAACAGGTTTAAATCCGGTACTGCACCAGTTGACATTGGCTATGATACACCAATAGCCCTTATTCCCGATGATCCACAGGTTGAAGCCGCAGACCTCGCAGCCACCCCGGTTTCGCAGATTCCGGCAGACAGCCCGGCCCGGGTTGCTGTGCTGAATCTTGCTCACAAAATCCGACATATTGCAAGCGAACGAGACAAAAAAACAGTATAACCTCCCGATCATTTCTGGCCGGATAATTGTTAAATCACCGATAAACCTCCTCAAGCGAATCGACGACGAAATCACGATTCCGGCGTCGCACTAGTCTCGTATAGTCAATAGCGAGCCCCGCCATTCGTATCTGTTGGCAGATCTCGATGGTCAGATACAGGTTTATGCAGCAAGTGAGAAGAAGGACGTTTCATCAAACATAAAATATCGCTTAATCCTGTAGTTATATGATGAAATCAGAACAACAGGAAAATGAGTTCAGGGTTTGCCAATTTAAAATATTTGCATGGCAGACAATGATGCAGACTATCATTGCAATTATATTATGCAAATTAATATAAATAAATAGGAATTATTCAAGTTTAGTCACGGCAGGTGGCTTGGAGGAAAAAAATGGAAGTAGTGGGAGTACAGTGGATACAAACCGCCCAAAAAGAATCAGATTATCTTGTCAGGCAGGCGCAGGAGAAAGCGATGGCAGGAGATCATTTTACAGCTGTAAAATATCTTAAAGAAGCAATCGATAAGTATCCCAGGAATGCCAATGCACATACACTACTGGGGAATTGTCAGGATTGCATGGATAAGGTTGAAGACGCAATCGCTTCCTATGACAAAGCACTTCAGATGGATCCCGACAATGCGGTGGCATGGTTCAATAAAGGAATGACTCTGAAGAAAATGGGGCAGATCACAGAATCAACGCAGTGCATTGAGAAATGTATTAATCTGTACTGCGGTAAATAAGATCTAAAATCTCTATTTTTGACTTTTTACAGACAATGATGGGGCACTATTTTATGAATATAATTTCACACCAGGCAAAACCTGATCGGGTTGCTCTTTTAAAATTTCTCCATTAATGAAGCATTTCTTTAAAAAAATGAATATATTCGTCTTCTCTTTCGTTGTCCATCAGTTATAAAAAAACCGCCGCAGCAATAACGGTGCTCCAGAGCCCGTTCTTATCGCCTTCAGCTGACTGGCATACATGCTTTGTCTTGATGATCTTTCCGCTCGCTTTATAGATCTGTTCACGTTCCTGCCATGCAAGGTTCACATCGAATTCGATCCCCAGCGTAGTCGCCAGCATTGTTGCTGCAAGATCTTCAGCATACTCACCGGTCTTTTCCTGGGTCTCACCATGGGCATGGTGTTCGGACAGATACCCGTATTCCTCGGTATCCTTGGGAAGCGCGAGTCCTATTGCAGATGATACCAGCCGGTTGGGCTCATTCGTGTCGTTCCTTGCCATTACACAAAAAGTAATCCCGCCGGGCATCAGTTGTTTTAACCCCTCAGACCTTGAAATCTGCCTGCAGTTTGGCGGAAAAATACTGGACACGTAAACAAGGTTACATTTCTCTATTCCGGCCTTTCTCAAGGCAAGCTCAAAGGAGGCGAGACGATCTTTATGGACTCCAACACCCTTGGTAAAAAAAATCCTTGTCGGAACAATCATAATTTTTAATTGTATCTTTTTCTTTCTTTAAGTTTTGGTGGTTTGTTATCGAGATCTTCCCATCACGTCATAATCAGCCACTTTTTCCAGGTTTCTCAAAATTCTTAAGCCTGCAGAGGACCTCCGGCAATTCTCCCATGGTATCAATGACAAAATCCGCAGGTACATTGTTGCGATCGTGCGAAAACCGATCTCCATAACGGGCATACACTGTCTTAATGCCAAGAGAGCGGCAGGGTTCGATATCCCTGCGAGGGCTATCACCAATCAGAACTGCTTCACCGGCATGTGCCTTCATTATTTCGAGGGCGAATAGGAATGGTTCATGTGCAGGTTTTTTTATCCCTATCATATCAAAACTGATTACGCAACAGAAAAATGGCAACAACCCGGTTTTTTCCAGACGAAGCGTCGCATCCCTGGAATGAGCATCGGTTACAATTCCCATAAGATACCCTCGCTCATGAAGTGACTGAAGTGTTCCGAAAACTCCCTCATAGGGAAAAATGTTCCGAAGTTTTACCTCCTCATATACCCTGCATGCACTACGGTAGATACCATCAGCCGGGATATTTCGCTCTTCCATGTACTGACGGATATTTTCATGAGATTCAAATCCATGATTGGGTGTCAAAAAATACGAAAACAGATCCTCACTGTCATTCTGACCCAGATGCTTTACTACGGCATGGCATGCGGCTACCTGCGCTTCTACAAGGTCAAACAGGGTATTATCCATGTCAAAGAGG
>JBGOZZ010000232.1:0-3242 GCA_041480465.1 Methanoregula sp.
TATCCGGTATGCCTACCGTGTCCTGCATTATCTGGAGTGACATCAGGATCGTGATGAGCAGGATAAACACGATTCCTGCCAGGTAAATATTGATGAAGATCAGGAGAAGGGTGATGAGCGATCCCGCAACAAGCAGTATTTTAGAATTTCTTTCCATAGAATTCTCTTATCCTCACATCCTTTTTTGTTTAACGGTTTCGTATTGATTTTTTTTCATGCTGCAGATCAAGTAAAAGTCTGCTGGAAAAACACCATTTCGAAATTCCTGCCTGAGCAGTGGTGTACCGGCCCGTTCCATACACCTGAACCGGGTTGTCGGGAGACATCCGGCTGAATGGTACGTATCACTGGAGGTTCTCTGAATCTGATTTTGGCGGGAAATTGAGATCCCGGCATGGTTTTCCGGATCATATTTTCTTATGTACGCGGAGGTTGCGCGTTGTACTGATTAGGTAATATATATACTATGGAGAAAGGATTTAATCAGGAATTTTTATGTAAATTTTTTAAAATAATGGTTTTATTAAATAATAATACTTAACACCTTGATGTCCAGTTCTTTTGCGTCCCCTTGGTATATGCCTCTGATTGGCAAACAATCCGAAAATTATTAATATCTCCGCAAAAGAGCTCTACATGACCTATACGAAAAGTGATTTAATACGTTGCTGGTATAGGTTGAAACGTTTCAGAGGTGTTTAAGAGAATGGTGTTTCATCCTCCGGTAGCAATTACTGCAAAAGCAGGAGATGCCGGTAAGTACAAAGTTGGTCTACCCGCATGGAACATGATCCTTCGTGGATTCATGTCCGGCGCATATATCGCCATGGGTGGGGCCCTTGCAACAGTGTGCAGTACGGGAATTGCCTATTCGGCCGCGCAAATTACCGCGGGAGCTGTTCCCGGTGGTTTCGCATCAGCTGGTGTAGCGCAGTTGATCCTGGGAGCGGTGTTCCCGGTTGGGCTTATTATCACCGTGCTTACGGGCGCTGAGCTCTTCACCGGTGACGCAATGCTTGCCCCGATGGCAGCGTTTATCCACAAGATCAGCTGGGCGCAGGTCCTGACCCTGTGGGTCTTTGTCTATATAGGTAACCTTATCGGCTCGGTCGTCTGGGCATATATCATGGCGAACGGACCGTTTGTAACCTTTGATGCAGCAGGTGTCGCAACGATAACCGCATTCGGGACCCGGGCGATTGCCATTGCAGGTGCAAAGACCAGTTACGTCGGCATGATGGGCATGTGGTCTGCATTCCTCAAGGGAATCGGCTGCAACTGGCTCGTTAACCTCGCTATCCTGCTCGGTATCTGTGCAGACGATGCGGCAGGTAAGTTCTTCGGTATCTGGTTCCCGATCATGGCCTTCGTTTCCAGTGGTCTTGAACACTCGATCGCGAACATGTACTTCATCCCCGCAGGTATTCTTACTGCAGGCTTGACAAAGACCGCAACTACGGTGAATTGGGTCAACATGTGGACGTCAAACCTTATTCCGGTTACGCTTGGAAACATTGTCGGAGGCATGTTCTTCGTCGGTGTCATCTACTGGGTTGCGTTCCGCAAAGAGATCGCAGCACTGAAGTAGATTAACGGCCAATAATCTTTCCGATGAAGATCGGAAACGTCGAAGTAAAGGTCTCAATCATCGCAATCGCGGTGTTTGTGATCTTTGCCATTTTTTTACTTGTTGCATCCGTGCTCAGCCCTGTTGTCAGGTCACAGTTGATCTGGCTGATCCCGGCACTGTTCATGCTCCTCGTGATCCCCACGGCTCTCAATTACATGAGCCGCAGCCAATATGCAGATCTTGCGCCTGTCTATGAGGCAGAGGCAAAAACGGTGCGGATTAAGATGATCAACGAGAGCATGGTAGGAAAACCCGTGCGGGTTGAGGGTGTCGTAGAACGGGTCTATTTCCAGTTCATGAACCGACCCCAGTACCTTGTTGCAGATCGTTCAGGCGCGATCTCAGTCAAGATGTTTACCAGTCCTGATGAAGATGTGAAGGTGAATGATATCGTTGAGGTGATTGGTCAGGTAATCCACAGGTACATGGTCACCGGTGACCCGGTGATTAATTGTATTTTGATCAGGAAAATTAAAAAATCATAATAGGATAATCTTCACATTTTCAGGATTCATTTCCTGATCAATCCTTTTCCAGGAGGAGTTTGTTTCCATGGCAGGTACACCCACAGATAATCCAAAACAGGAAAAACCAGCTAAAGAGATGTCGACCTGGCGGATGGAGCTTGCCGTTCCCCTTCTTTCGTTTGGCGGAGCACTGCTTGCCATCATCTTTTGGATCAGCAATTCTCCGCTGGATTTCAGGATTTCCATTCTTGGATGCGTCCTTGCTTCCTGGGTACTTGCATATCTTGCCTGGATCCGCCCCAAAAAAGATATCGTCGCACTATCAACGCCGCTCTATTCTTTCATCTTCATCGCCGTCCCGACAGACATCTTTTCATCGGTAGTCCTTGAGCTGTTGTATGCCGCAAGTCTTACCATACTGCTCGTACGGCTGAAGTACCGGTTCGGCAGACCTGGTACAGCAGCGTTTGGGGTGAAGGAACTGGCAGACCCCCTCAAAACTTATGTCGAACAAACCTCAAGATCCTGTGCAGAAATCAGTCACGAAACAGGACACAGTGCAGCCGTGACTTTTGTGCGGTTTGCTGAGGGAAACTATGGGGAAGCAGCACGGGTATCAGGAACAGCTGCGGGGCAGCTGGAAGATAGCGGTGATAACCCCTGCCTGGCCCGTGCATTCAAAATCGTCAGAGAGCACGCAGCACTCCTGGACACGTCACTGCCCCGCCCGCAGACCTTCCTGACATTCTATCCCGAGGATGCTGATCTGCTGGCAAACACTGTACCTGTTTCTCCGGGGAATGACCAGGAATTTTATACCACCCTTGACAATGCCCTCCTCCTGCTGTTCAGCGCTGCATGGACTGCATCCGAACGGGACCGCCCCCACCTGCAGGCATGCGAGGCATTTGCACAGAGGCTTCTCACGGAATAGGAGATGGGGGAGTTTCAATGAATACTATCTGTTGCAGGACACCCGGGCAACCGGATGCGGACATAGATTTGCATTAACAAAGTATTTTGCATATTTATCGCTTAACTATATATTAAACAAGTGTGATGAGGTATATTTCATGACGAGGAACAACGAAGGAACAGCGGGACAACCCTTTGGTAGTCCAGCGATCATTTTTGGCGAGGGTTCA
>JBGOZZ010000233.1:0-3222 GCA_041480465.1 Methanoregula sp.
ACCAAGTCCCATACCGGACAGCACGATACCAAACCAGGGAAAAAGCGGCTCGTAATCCACCGACCAGAAGGCTGCCGGATGAATACCAAGAGGCAGGAGCCAGACCGGGCCATTAACATTGGCAAGAAAAGAACCGATCGCAATGAAGAGAAGACCCAGCACAAGGTTAAATTTTTTAAACCGGAAAAAGAGGGGGGATATCATTATGGAAATACCAATCAGGTGCAGGATCCCAAACACGATGAAACCTTCCCCGATATAAAGCCAGGTCCCAGCGGTGACAAGAAGGCCGAGAAGAAAAATTCCTCCTCCTCTTGACACAAATTTGAGCGTGAGCTGATGGCCCTGAATCTTTGATACTGCTCTCGACCTGCTGATGGTGAGCGATATTCCGACAATCAGGAGAAATAATGATGCAGTTGCAAACGCAAAATACCGCCAGAATCCGGTATACACCTGAATGATAAAGATCTGAAAATAATTGAGATCGAAAAGCGTATGAAAGAGCACCATCATGAGAATAGCGATACCGCGGGCCATATCAATCTCAGGGTATCGGGACGCCGCATCCATGTACATGCATCGTCGCTGTTGTGCCATATCTGTTTTGACGGACCGGAATAAGCCTTCCCGTTTTACGGGTCTGCAATATTCCTTAAACCGGAGAAACAATGTACTTCTGGCACGTTTTTATTCACAGGATGGATGCATATGGTAAAACGAAGTGATGAACATATCATTGAGGCGATTGGACGGAGTCGTATTGTCATCAGGAATGGCAGGGTTGTTGAAGTCGGCGAGCCACAGATTTCCGACTGTCCTCTGGCAAAACGATTTGCTCTCCCGATTCCTGCAATAACAAAAGACGCGATTAAAGCAAACATCGAGCACCGGATCGGGGCATTCGGGATGTGCACACCGGACAGGGAAGTATGCGATACCCGTGAATTTGTCGGCTTCGGTGCGTCGGAATTATTGAGCTTCGGTCTTTTTTCTGGATTAATTGACGCCGCTGTTCTTGCATGTGATGGTGCCGGAACCGTCATCGCAACAACACCCGAAATGGTGCAGGGAATCGGGGGCAGGATGTCCGGGCTCGTACGAACAACCCCCTATAAGACAGTCATTGACAGGATTGAGCAGGGCGGTGGCCTGGTTCTTGACCGGAAACACGCCCGGATCGATCAGCTGGCCGGGGTCGCTCTCGCAGGTGCCGAAGGTTACAGGAACATCGCAGTCACGGTTGCCAGTCCCGGGATCGCAGAATCTGTCCGCAGGATACATCCTGATACCTTCATCTTTGCGGTCCATGTGACCGGGCTCTCCCGTGGTGAAGCCGAAGTGCTCGTATCGGTATCAGATCTTGTAACTTCCTGTGCCTCAAGGAGTATCCGTGAAATAGCAGGGGCCGGGGCACTTCTCCAGGCTGGCATAACGATTCCGATTTTTGCCATGACACAGAAAGGGAAATTGCTGATTCTTGAAAAGATCCGCCAGTCAGACGAGCAGATCCTGGTCAAACCCACCCGTCTTCCTGCCCTTGGTGATAACCAGCCATGTCCCCTGGTGTAATACTCTGTTTCCGATAACTTTTTTCAAATACTTCAATTGGGAATGGGTAAACCATTGCAATTCAGATTATTGTATTAAAAAATCCCGGGTTTTCCTCTTTTTATGGCAGAATCAGTAGTGCCGTTTTTATCATCAATAGGCCGCGGGCATGTCTTGTTTGACCAGAAATGCTATAATTGTGTATATAAGAACATATAAACAAGTATATAATTTCTAGAGCTTTTAATCGAGTAAGGGAGATTGCGATGAATGAGCCACCGTTGGATAGAAACGAAAGTATCATAGATATTTTCGTTTTAAGTATCAGTGAATCAATAGCCCCGCAGCTTACGGAGCACCTGGAAGAAAAGGGATACCGGGTAACTCTCTTTTCCGATAGCACACGCCTTCTGGAGATACTTAAGGATGGAAAGCCCAACCTCCTGATCTGCGACACTTCGACCGTGGAAGATGGCTTCGAGGTCTGTCGGCGGATCAAGGCGGATAATGACCTCTGGGTTATCCCGGTTCTGATTTTTACCAGCGCAACCACACTCACGGATCTTCTGAATGTCCTTGACTGCAACGCGGACAACTTCCTCGCTTATCCTTCGGATCTTCCCTATCGCCTCTCACTTATTGAAAGCATGCTCATAACGCCGGTTGAGCGGCAGACTCCCGATCTGATCAAGACGCAGTTCAAAATCAATCACGAAGACAGGATCTATGTTGTTTCTGCCAGTCGGCGGAAAATCCTTGAGTTCCTTCTGTCCTCCTTCGAAATTGCAGTCAACAAATCTTCTGAGCTGTCAGAATCAAACATGGAAATTCAAAGGCTGACCGAATCTGCAGAAACCTTAGAAGAAAGTGTCACTGAACATACAGTTGTCATCGATCTCCTGAATGCATCCATCAAACAGAAAGAACAGAAAATTATCGCACTGACCAGCGAAAGCGCAGAGAAGGAACGTGCTCTCAGTAAAAAAACAGAAGAGATGAGAAAGCTTGCAGAAGAACTTGACGCAGATAAGACTATTAGTGGTGCAAAGGACGATACTATCCGCTCCATGAGCCGGGAGAAAGAGGAGATAGAGTCATTTCACCGCTCGGAAATCGACGCTCTCCGGCAGCAGGTTTCAGGATTATTAACCCAAATCGACACCGCGAAGGCAAGACTTGATTCTGTTCAGCGGGAAGTCGAAGAGGAAAAAACCCATTGTATCTCATTGCAGGGCACCCTCCAGGAGACCATCACCCAAAAAGATCTGGCAGAAAATACCCTTCACACTCTCATACCTGAACACGAACGGCTGAAAGCTGCGCTCGAAGAGGAGAAGAACCGGGCGATCTCTGCAGAGCAGGAAATTCTCGTAGTAACGCAGGCCAAAGCGCAATCCGAACAGGATCTTCACGAGAAAATTTCTGGTCTTGACCAGACTATACAACAAAAGGTTTCAGATCTGATCCAGCTGAAAACAGAACTGGAAACAGAAAAAAACACGAGGATATCAGGAGAAGAACACCTGGCAACCCTCATACAGGAAAAAGACCGGTCGGAGTCATCGCTTCAATCCGCAATCAATGATCTCAACGGGCAGCTTAACGCTCTTCAGGAAGAATACAGGACCGCCTTCACCGCTCTTGAAACTAAAGAGAACATGATAAAATCCC
>JBGOZZ010000234.1:0-3205 GCA_041480465.1 Methanoregula sp.
GCTCCTTCATAATGAAGAGATCACGCACCTCATACAAAAAGCAGAGGCAATGCGGGCAGCCATCGTCGTACTCTCATCAGGTTTTGAACCCGGGGAACGACTGATCGCACTCGGCGGGATTGCCGCACTCCTGCGCTATCGCCTTGGCAGACAATAAAAAAGAGAGTTCCGACCTTTAGGATTGTTAACCCTTTTCCTGTTCAAAAACAGGTGCTCAGGGAATCTTCACTGCAGGGCAGTCCGGAAAAAGAGGCAGTCCGATATTACTCCTTGACTCATCAGCTCCGCACGTCAAATACGTTTTCCAGGCTGCCGGTTGTTCCATCGGTATTTGTAAGGACAAGACTCCACGTTCCCTGAGATAATGTGGGAATAGTAAAAAAACATCTCATCTGCGTGGTATCTGCCCGGGATATCGTTGTTGCAATAATATCCGCTTCCCCGCTCCGGGTTAGTCTTGCAGTAATGCCATCCTGGAAATTTGATCCATAGACGGTGATGGGGAGGTATGTATTTGAGGCGGCAACAAACGTTGGATTGATACTGGTGATTCCAATCCCTCCTGACGAAGTGACAGTCGCGGTAGGATTGGCTGAACCATGGATGCTGAACAGGTTGGTGTAGATGCCATATTGACCACTCGGGTTGGTCACGACAACATCCCATGAACCGGGAGTGGAATTATTCGGAGGCGAAAACGTGCAGGAGATCAGGGTTGAAGACTGCACATTGACATTACTTGCCGTGATATTCAGGTTGTCACTCTTCATCAGCGTCACGGTTGCCCCGCTCTGGAAATTTGTGCCGGTGAGATCTGTTATGGAGATGACCGTGCCGGCAGTTCCCTCATCCGGTATAATGTTCTTGATGGATGGTTTTGCAGCAGATGAGACTGTTGTACTTGTTGCAGTAACCGTCGTTGATGTTGAGACGGTTGTGGTGGTTGCCGGGATTGTAGGAGTCCGCACCGGGATTGATGCCGGCGCTTTATTGGTAATCTTCTGGGTGTATACCTTTTCCATCAATGCTCTGCTGAATTTCTCGGGATTCGCATTCAGGCGGTATCCCCAGCTCCCGTCGGTGTTGGCGTATACGAAAGCCCGTTCATACATATCGGTAGATGCATCATAACCAAGAATAAGCCAGGCTGCCGTGGAACTCCCGGTAGGACTTTTAACGATATCTCCCGCGATATACAAAGGACCGGACCCCGGAGCCGTCGTTCCGGTGCTTATCGTTGTTGTAGTATTTGACGGGCTGGAACTGCTGGTACAGCCGGCAATGAGTGCAAACACGAAGAGAACAAAGATTGCCAGAGAGATTTTTTTCATGCTCACATGCATATACATGAATTAATCCGGACACTATAAATCGTTTTATCCGGTAGAAGGATCCGGTATGGTCTGGCCGCAATGGTGTCGGAACCCCGTTTTTTCAAAACGTATGGGAACAGTGTGCAGTAATAATCACCATATTACCGCATCGGGAGGATATCACGGCGAGGAAGGGCGCAGGAGGCACCAGATGGTAAAAAAATTGGTAAAAGCATTAAAATTTATCCCTCAATAAAATGCTGCTTTCACCACCTGAAAGGTATAGGAATTACAAGGTTCACCCGCCTCAGGACCTCTCCGGGGCACGGCGGGTCAGGGAGATGGAAATGTTTCATAAAGAGGATACAAAATACCATTCACCCATTACAAATTATTGGATTGAACTCCTGGTCATGCAAGTTTCCCGGAACATGAATCCGTGAAAATTAGTGGATAAAATAGGACAAAAATGTAAAAAACCGGTAGTATTTATTCCTCTTTCTTTTCCGGCCGTTTGAAGGTTTCAACAAGCGTGATCTCTGTTATATCCTTGATCAACTCGAAGCCTTCGTGGATGATCCTGCCCCGCCAGAGAAGCCAGCGGCGGTCGTAGTTTATGCCGGGGGGGAGAGTGACCGTTGCCTTGCCGTCATCGATTGCAATATCCATATCCTTACCGGCATACAGCCGCACCAGTCCTTTCAGCTCTTCGAGCGGATCGGTAACAATCTCTTCAATTGAATAGTGGTAGGAAAGAGTCTGCCCGGCGAGGGGTGGATTGAAATCGACAATCACTTTTGAGCCGATCACGTCAACAACGGTTCCTTCTCCCATCTCCTCCATCTTCACTGGCATGCCGCGGACGGGTTTTTCCTTGAACTGGTTCTTCGGGAACGATTTGATGCGTTTGGGATCGCGATCCCCGAATGCCTTATCGGGAGTAACGACCACATCGCCTTCTGCACCGCTTTCCTTGCCGACAAGTTCCTCGTCCAGCCCGAGAATGACATGTTTCTGACCGACGCAGATAGTGACCGGGCCGTATATCGCGTTCGGGCTGTGGATACCCGCAGATTTTGCTTCTGCCGCATCCGTGGTATCAAAAATGTCTCCCTTCACGCTGCCCGAATAGCTCAGTTTAATAAAATCTCCATCTTGTATCGCCATGGTTTACCTGACTATATTAAATTGCAACGAAAACAGATAAACGTGTGGCACAGTCATGCTTGAAATTGAATTGAAAGTCAGGGTTCCGTCGCTCGATCCGGTACGCCGCCAGCTGGCCGGCCACGATGCACGGTTTCTTGGCAGGATGCATGAGCATGATGTATATTACAATGCACCTCACCGGGATTTTGGCGTGACTGATGAGGCGGTACGGGTCAGGTACACCAATGATCATGCGGTAGTCACCTATAAAGGACCGAAAAGAGAAGCATCCGGTCTCAAAGCCCGCGAAGAGCTCAACACGGCAGTCGAATCGGGTGAGGTCTTTGAAGCGATGCTGGATCGCCTCGGGTTTACCCGGACAGCTGAAGTGAACAAATGGCGTGAAAATTACCAGCTCGGCACCGCCTCGGTATCCCTGGATACTGTTGAGGAACTTGGTACTTTTGTTGAAATTGAAGTACTGGCTGAGCGGGATGACAACGTCGCTGCTGCAGAGATCAAAAGAGTTTCAAAAGAAATCGGTATAGAAGGCAAGCCGATCCTCGCCTCGTACCTTGAACTGCTCCTCGCTAAACGGTCAGGAGTTCAATCCTGATATCCCGGGCTTCTGTCCCGAAGTGGAGCATCGCACAGTAACCGTCCATGGCTGCACCGGGATTCACAAGTTTTACACCATCAACTTCCATGACACCCCGCTGTTCGTGAATATGGGCGCAGCAGAC
>JBGOZZ010000235.1:0-3191 GCA_041480465.1 Methanoregula sp.
AGTCTTCGATCAGAGGTTCGATGGAATGAATTATATCTTCGATCGGGCGGTCCTGGCGTCCGGTAGCGGACCCGGCCTGGGGTGGAACCGGGATCTGTACCTGGGGGACGTCAGAAATGTGCGCCCGTGCATCTTCAGAGGATTGTTTGATCGGCGTCCCGCAATGGTTACAGAACGTGGATTCCTTCGGTACGCGATTCCCGCATCTTGGACAGAACATGCCGGACGGCAGGGACGAAGTCTCTACCGGCACCACCGGAGCATGCCCCGGTTCAATGATCTTATTCAGGGGACGGGCGATCTCGATCTTCTTTTTTACCGGGCGCCTGCCTGCCATCTCTCCCCGGACCTGGGCAGGGGCTTCGTGTTTTTCCAGAGGCTCCCTTTCCGATCCAGGGTGATCTGAAGGCTTTGCCTCTGCAGCTGACGGGTGTATAAGACTCTGCAGTTTCTTTGCCCAGTCATTGCATTCCCGTCTCCTTTCTGCACCAGATAACCGGGGAAATGTGAGGACTATCTGATCCTTTTCACCGGCGTTATTCACGATAGTGAGTGTTAAAAGGTGGTCCCGTATGGCATTTTCCCCGGCTTCCACCTGCCAGATGGTCGCCAGAAGAATCTCCTGGGGAGGGATAATATTTTTTTTGCTGTCGATAAGGATAATACGCCTGGTAGTAAGTCGTGCATTCAACGAGATGGATTTGAATTTAATATTTTGCGCTTCAAGGATTATGGACTCATCACGGTCCAGTTCTGGATAGCCCATTGTACCACATTCTCAACTATAATTGCGTTATCAATAAAAATAAGTATTTGTTAAGTATCCTAATCGATATTCAGGCTAAAATCAGAGAAATTCCTTATCATTCATGTAAGGGCGGAGTATACCGGGAATTTCTACCCTGCCATCTTTATCCTGGAAGTTCTCAAGGATGGCACGCATAACGCGCGATGTGGCAATTGCCGTTGAATTCAGCGTGTGAACATGCTGTTTTGATTCGAATTCATGCATGTCCCGCACTTTGATATTGAGCCTGACTGCCTGGTAGGAGGTACAGTTCGAGCAGGATACAACTTCCTTGTAGGTATTCTCGCGGGGCATCCACGCCTCAATATCATACTTTTTCGCAGCCACGGTACCGATATCACCAGTACAGATATTTACGACCCGGTAGGGAATCTCCAGTTTGCGGAATATCTCTTCTGCATTTGACAGCAGCTCCTCATGAATCTGCCATGAATTTTCAGGGCTGCAGAATACAAACTGTTCGACCTTGGTGAACTGGTGGACGCGGAACAGCCCCTTGGTATCAAGGCCATGCGCACCTATCTCGCGTCGGAAACAGGGGGAGATACCAACAAGACGGAGAGGAAGTTCCTTAGTTTCAAAGATCTCATCCTTGTACATTGCACCGATAGGGTGCTCGCTGGTGGCGATCAGATATGCATCATCACCTTCAATTTTGTACATGACTTTTTCAAAATCACCGAGATCAGTAACGCCTTCATACGACGACCGGTTAATCATGTACGGGGGAATGACCGGCATATACCCTTTTTCTGCCAGCAGGTCAATGGCAAAACGCTGGAGCGCCAGATCCAGCAGGGCAAGGCTGCCTTTCAGGAAATAGAATCCCGCTCCTGATATCTTCGTCGCCCGCTCAAAATCAGCCCAGCCCTGCTCGGCTGCCAGCTGACCATGATTTTTCAGCTCGAAATCAAATCTCCTTATCCTGCCTTCACGCCTTATTTCAATATTCTCACTGTCGTCTTTCCCTACAGGAACGCTCTCATGAAGGATATTGGGGAGGCGCATAAGGTAGGCATGAATCCCGTCTGCTATTCTTTCCTGTTCGGCTTCGTTCTCCCTGATTTTACCGGGGAGACCTGCGGCCTCAGCCATAAGGGCTGTCGCATCCTGCCCGCCTTTTCTCGCCGCGTTGATCTCCCGTGCGATCGTATTGCGGCGCTGGCGCAGGGTGTCTATCTCAATTTTAAGTTCTCGTACTCTGACATCGTTACTGAGCAGGTCATCTACCCATCCGAGCTTCTCTGAGTCGCCGCGTTTTTTGAGATCTGCCCTTACCCTGTCCGGGAAGGACCGTACAAACCTGATGTCGAGCATGGATTATACCTTCACTTCTATTCTGTTTCTGTATACTATTACACGAATATACATCATAATTTATCGCCTTTACGCTGATCGCGAACCGGTTATTCAAAAAACAGGAAGGATGAAAAGATGAGCGCGGACTTTTCCCGGACAAAACCAGGGCGCCTGTCTTTCACGGTTCCCGATCTTTCACCACCGTTGTCCGTTTTAAGGGCGCAACCAGGGCGAAGTGTGCCGGTTCCTGGCACATCCCGGAATGCCGGTACAACAACCTGTCACCGGACCTGGACTGGTGCAGGGTTTTTTTTAATGAAAGATAATTCTCTTTTTTTAATCGATTCCAGCTATTACTCCCGCGATAAAAACAACCCAATCCTTAAGTTCTTGGAAAGAAATTGGGATGTAGCATGCAACCAAGTCTGGTCTTGCTGTTTGTCTATAGTATCGACCGGGGCAGCTTGTCGGCCGTCACGGATTACCACCATAGTTCAGGGTCTGCCAGAACTCAGAGATGTCCGCTTTATTCATTAATTATCACCCCGGTGGGTATGAAAAAAGGATGGAAACGTTTTTTAAATGATCTCGTTATCCCCTCCAGATTTCTGTACCGCGACGAATTCCAGCAGGAATTCAGGGTACAGGATCCTCTGGTTCCCGCCGTTTTCATTCAGGCAGGAAAATCCATCAGTCAGCTCATCACCGCTGACGAAATTAACCGCATAAGTTTGACCGATCAACTGGCTGATCTTGTGAAGCAGAGACTTGTGCAATACTTTAGATGACACGGCTCTGTTTTTAGTATTTACGAGGTTCCCCCGCCTCAGGTCTCGCCATGGCACTGTGGGCCAGGGAAATTTTTTTGGAATTTTCATTCACTGATCTGCCACAAGGGAGCCCCTCCGCGGGAGGCGCAGTTCATCGTACCTGGGAATAAGGACGAATCAATCCCTCATAATATCTGAATACAATGATTTTCATAATCTGGGTGAAATTCTTTGTTCTTGCGAATTTCATCAGGATCCGGGAATGTGAAAATCAGGAGGCAGAATAGACAATCCCAAAAAAGAGTACTTTTCTC
>JBGOZZ010000236.1:0-3189 GCA_041480465.1 Methanoregula sp.
GGTAATTATGCCTCGTGCTGGCGAGGGACGTTCGATACGAATTGATCCCGAGGTGTATGAGGCGCTTCTGACGCTCAAACGCCGGAACATGACGTTTTCGGATGTCATTGCCCAGATGCTCCACGATTGCTATGGCTGGTCTGATGAGTTTTCCGCCAACCAGAGCGATCTGGGGGATTTTGTGGAGATAAATGTTCAATAAAGTAAGTACAAAAATACCTTTATGGATCTCCTGACTCCAGCAAGAGAAGTGTCGAACGGGATGAAAATGATACCTTGCAGCTCATCCGGAATCTGATGAAATGATTCCGGATTGTGATAAGATATGAAATTGAAACCTGCTGAATGATCACGATGCCGGTAGTTACCCTCATACCTTCGTCTGGTCATCAACCCGAAGTTGCACGTCCTTTCCAATAATTCCTTCAATTTTATTTTGAAGTTCTTTCTCCAGTAACGGGATCTTCTCTCCTATTCTCTCTCTCCACTCCGTGAGATCTTTTTGTTCCTGTTTTTCTTTTTCCAGCGTGTGTTCAAGGTTGGTTTTTTCCCGTTCCAGGGTATTCATCTTCACAAGGACAGGATGCGAGGAGAGAGAGTCCTGAATATTCCTGCATTCCGTCTCCTGTTTTTTCACATCTGTGCAGGCAGTGCGCATTTCCGTACAGAATTGTGCGGTATCAGAAAAAATTCCCCGTTCTTCTTTGTTTTTTAATATAATCTCCCCTGTGCCGATCATCCGTTCTGCTATAGGACAAGCCATGGTAAGGGCAGAAGCCAGATCATCCGGACCAGGAACGGTATGATCTGAAAGAAGGTCGATTACATGTCGGAGAGTTGAAATCTCCGCGGGATGGCGCTGTTTCGTGGCAATTTTCTCTGCCTTGCGGAAAACATGGGAAGCCGTCATTGAAAGTGTCGTATACGCACGGGTCAACCCATCCAGTTTCTTTTCCCTGTCATCAAGGGTGAATTTTGCTTTTTTGATTTCATCCATTCCCGCATCGATTGACAGGTTCTCCAGCTCTTTTTTCAGGTACTCAGTCCGGTTGGTGATCCCGGCAATGCGAGTTTGTATCCGATGATCTTTTTCAAGAGCTTTTTCTGAATCAGTCCTGATGTCAAGCAGGGCATTATAGAGCACCCGCACTTCATCTGACTGTGTTTTTTGTTTTCGGTAAGCAGTGAGGGACGTGGTTATTGCATTAATCTCTCGTCCCATGGCATCGATCCCGGTTTTAACTGCTTTCATCTCTTCGGGAAATACTACCTGCAGGTAGCGACCCTGCCCGCGGGTACTGTTGAGGCAGCCTTTCACGCATTCCACTGCAGCAGAATAAAATTCTTCAATATCTTCCGGAAGATCTTTTGATAATGAGGCCTTCATTGCCTTCACAAACAGGGGGAGTGAATTTTTGGCGATGGCTTTGAGCTTCGGGTGGATTGCCGGATCGTGTTCAGCATCTGCAATCCCGGTGACAATATGCTGGAGATGTGCCGTTGCATTCCTGATATTTTGTACTGGTGCATCTGTTTCGGTGAGGAGTGAAGTCCGTAAGATCTTTTCATGCTCGTCAAGCCATGCCGGGATGGCGTCAAACGTAAGGGTGATATTCTCCGGCTCTTTTTTTTTCAGGAAATCTTTGAAAAATTTATACATGGGTTTCACCTGTCAGGATAATTACCGTCAATGCGCCGAATCATATCTTACTGATCGCCAAGGGAAATCTGGCGAAGTCTTTCCACGCCATCGATCTCTTTAAGCACCTGGATTACCTCCGGAGGCACAAGGCTTTTCCAGGGTTCCCCTTTGAGCATACGCTTCCGGATCTCGGTGCCGCTCAGGATTTCACGCTCATACATTTCAGGGGACTGGACCCTGATACCTGCCTCTTTAAAGAGTTGCATCACAAGCGGGTTTGATGTGTAGCAGAGGTCGAAAGGGGGAGTCATCGACCTGACATGCGCAACCCAGAGCGCGTTTCGCTGGATATCTTCAATAGGGAGGACATAAAACGGGCGGCCAAGGGATGAAAGAGCCCGGGTGATCATCAGGACACGCTCTCCGGCAGTAAACGGGTTATCCGGAAGATGGGAGAGTTGTGCGCTCCCGATCCCGATAATAATCTCATCCACCTCACGTGAAATATGCTCGAGAACCGACTGGTGCCCGTTATGGTACGGCTGAAACCGCCCGATATAAAATCCGCGTTTCATGGTTTTACCCCCAGGTTCGCGATACGCGCGGCAAATGCACCGGCAGTAAAACCGGCATCGATGTTGACGACAGCGATTACCGAACAGGACTGGAGCATGCTTGCAAGAGCTGCTTTTCCCTTTCCCATATACCCATATCCTGTGCTGACCGGAACCCCAATCACCGGTTTGTCGACAAGACCGGCGACAACCGAGGGCAGTGTTCCCTCACGCCCTGCGCAGACAATTATAACATGGGCACCGATTAAAGGTTTCAGGGCCGGGAAGAGGCGGTGAATCCCGGCTGCCCCGACGTCGTAGGCGGTGCGCACTTCGCATCCCATCTCTTCAGCAATGATCTTTGCCTCCTCGGCGACCCCGATATCCGATGTTCCGGCGGTGATTATCCCGATAATACCCCCGCTCTTTTTCGGTGAACTGACTTTCGAAAGCACAAGTACGCGCCCACTTTCATGATAATGGGTATGGATTCCACGGATCCGGGCTGCATTCTCTATGGTGGCGACCTGGTCCGGCATTATGCGCGTAATGATACACCTCCCCGTTGTTTCTGTATGCTGTATAACAATACTGGTAAGGTGTGGCGAATCTTTTCCTTCGGCAAGTACCACTTCCGGCATACCACACCGGACGGATCTCCCAGTATCCATACATGCTATAGTACCGATATGATCGAGTCGCACCCCTTCTATCTCTTCTGCGGCAGAATCCAGGGTTAATTCACCGTTTTTATAGCGGGCAAGAACTTCCTTTAACGTCTGATTCGGAGGCATAGTTGTAATAATACAGATATGGGACAGCGTATAATAAGTTAGTTCATAGAGATGTCCTATCTTACCTATATTGCAATGTTCGGTGCTGCAGCCACGGTATTTCTCTGGCTGCGGGATGCGCGGATATTTTTTCGGACCGGATTACCCGGGTACCGGAAGGCAGCATACCATGGGGTAATGTATGGTGCCCTTGCGACAC
>JBGOZZ010000237.1:0-3162 GCA_041480465.1 Methanoregula sp.
CGACCGGATCCGCAAGGACGCGCTTTTTTATCCGTGAATTGGCAGTCCATTGAACCAACAGGTTCTAAAAATTTATTAAGGACTTATGCGATGTTATACTATGGATTGGACCGCAGAACAGAAGAACATGGCAAATAAATTCAAAAATATCGATGGTATTCCGGAAAATGAGCGCAAATATAAGTGCCATACCTGCCATCTCATTGTCGACGAAAAGCCATGTCCCAACTGCGGTGAGACGCACATTGAAGTCATGTGCCCGCTTGACCACTGCCACTGCAACCATGAGATTATATCGGGTATCGAGTACTGTCCCCTGTGCGGTAAACCTGTCTGCCCGGAATGCGGTTCGCATGATGTCGTGCAGGTCAGCAGAGTGACCGGGTACCTGCAGGACGTTTCCGGTTGGAATGCCGGCAAGCAGCAGGAGCTCAAAGACCGGGTGCGTTATTCGATCGCATAACACCAGAAATAATCTTTTTTAAAAATTTAGCTGAGAGAAGTTCAGTACTCATAACAACAGTTACAAGAATATTTACCACTACCTCCCGCTCCGTATCTTTTCCCACCTAGATCTCGTATTATCTTTCATACTCTGCAAAAATATCGCAGGGAGAACGGATCTTTAAATGGATTCGTACAACATTATTGATTACAGGAATCCGGATGAGGTACTATTTCGATCACGATACTCTTTTTATTCGCGGGATATTCCGCGCTGCAAGTACCGGAATATCCGGGGGAATACGCCCGGTCTCGACGCTCTTAAATCACACCGTTCCCGCAGGCTGGGGCCACAAAGAGCCGGAAAAGGAACTGGAATTCATCGCTGCCGGTGCCGGTATTGATCAGGATTTTTTCGGTTTGTTGACTTCAGTGCCCATGCAGCATTGCTGCATACTCCAGTACGATTTTATCACGGTTTTCATCACTGCGGGAGTTCGCCGTGAACCCCCGTTGAATGCAGGCACCATCAATATTATTGTATGCAGCAGCGAGGGGATGGAAGATGCAGCACTGCTCGAATCCGTTATGGTCATCGCTGAAGCAAAAGCCGAGGCGCTGCAGGCAATGGATCTCCCGCTGACAGGGACCCCGACTGATGCCGTTATCGTTGGATGTGAAGGCACCATAAAACACCGGTACGCCGGGCGGCTCACTGATCCCGGCCTGCGTATTCGCGAATCGGTTCTTCACGGCATACCAGAAGCTGTCAGACGTTACGATGCCGGAGATCTATCTGCACACTCCTCATTTTTCATCTTCAGCCGTTTCAAAGGAGAGCACTGGGTGGAATGGACCCAAAAAGACTGCCCTTACTATCCCTGCCACTTTCCTGGTCAGCGATGCGATTTTTGTTACTGCCCTTACTATCCGTGCAGGGATGAAAAACTCGGTCAGTGGGAAGAGAGCTCTAACGGGAGAAAGGTATGGAACTGTGCACGGTGCACTCTCCTTCACGTACCTGAAATTGCAGATTACCTGAAAAAATTTCCCGAAGTTTCACGTGCAGAACTGATAAGCAGACTGGATACAAAAAAGAGATAAAAAAATTTACTCTTTGATGCCCAGAGCCGAAAGGAGCTCGGACAACGGGATGCCGTGTGCTTCAGCAGCCTGCCGAATGGTCTCGCCGCGGGCGATTGCGCATCCGACGCAGCCCATACCGAACTTGAAGAGTGCCTCCGTTGCATCTGGTTTTGCTTTTAAAAGATCGTAAATCGTGCTGTCTGCGGTAATTTCAACCATAGTATCATTTATTCACCGTAGTAAAACATAAACTTCACCATAGGGGCGATTCACTTTCACTACGCCCGCGTAGTAATATATACGCATGATCAGAACCGATGAGTACCTGGAGATGTATGAATGGACTTTTCCGAAGCAGCAGAAAGAATCTCCCGAAAGTTTTCTCAAAAAGGAACAGAAGTCGATCCAAAAAAGATCGAGAACAAGCTCCGCCGTCTCGTGGATGAGTTCGGTGTTCAGCCGTCCGAAGCGGAACGCAGTGTAACCAATGAACTGGCAAAAGAGTTCAATCTTCCCGCGATGGGAACATCCGGTGGGAAGAGCGGCGGCACAGCTGACCAGAAAAAAATCGCCGATGTAGCACCCGGCGAATGGGTTACCATTGAGGGCAGGATTGTTGCCCTCTCAGCGCCGGCATCCCCTGCTATTGCCCAAAGCGGAATTATCGCTGACGACACAGCGAGCATACGGTTTGTGGCATGGGCAAAGTCAAATGCCCCTGTTATGACAGCAGGCTCATGGTACCGGATAGAATCGGCGGTAGTTGATGAGTTCAAGGGCATTTCCAGCCTGAAGATCCACTCGGGTACTACAGTAAAAGAGAGCGAGACCGATCGAGCTCTCATCCCGGATGCGGTTCCGATTGTTAATCTGCAGAAGGGTATCGGCTGTATCCGTGCCAAGGTGATCCAGGAATGGGATGCTTCCCATGAGAGGATGCTTCAGTCCGGTCTTTTAGGAGACGAAACGGGCACGATCAAATTTGTAATCTGGAAGGAGGAGGGCAAGGAAAAACTCGCCGTCGGCTCAGTCTATAATATTTTCTATGCCCTTGTCGACGAATTTAACAGCAGGCTTTCCCTGAACCTCAACACCGCAACAATCCTGCAGGATGACAGCGATATCGCGGTGAGCAGTGGAGATACGACAGTACGTGGAGCAATTGTGCATATAGCACCCGGTTCCGGGCTTATCAAACGCTGTCCTGTTGAGTGATGCAACCGTGCTATCTCGCGCCAGAACTATTGCCCGGTTCACGAGATCCAGCCTAAATTCATCTATGATCTGCGGATCAAGGGGTGGCTTGATACGGGCGAAAAGACGCATAACCTCCTGCTCCAGCGGGATGTCGTAGAGTCACTCACCGGGATCACACTCGCTGCAGCCCAGGAGATCGCGGAGAACAACCCGCTCGGTATGGACGAAGTATTCCTGCGGATGCGTGATATGGTTCTCGGGCGCTACGTTACCTGTCACGGTCGTGAGATCGATAACCGTCTGCTGGCCAATACATGTGAACGCCTTGCCTTTGAGACCGGAGAACATGCAGCACTGCTGAACAGGGCCGGGGGTGCATTATGAGTGCGAATCCTCGCGACCTGGGGCGAAGGGAGGGGGCGTTTGAACGCGAAC
>JBGOZZ010000238.1:0-3151 GCA_041480465.1 Methanoregula sp.
GACGATTTTATAGTACCCCCAAAGCTGGGTGAGATTTCCATTTACCGGAAGAATCGGGACTTGAAGGGCGAGTCATGTCCGGATTTGCTCCCGGACGACCAGTAAGTGGCTTTTAACGATGTGCTGAATAAAATCTCTATGGAGCTTGATTGGCAAACGGAAGGCATAATGGGCGGGAATTATCGACGGAGGTAAAATGTTGTCCCGAGATTTGATCTAATAGGATTTGTTAAAGAGATGTTCTTCGCTCATGACCATCGGGAAAATCGTTCGTCACATTCTTTTTTTGGCAAGTGACACCCGCGGTCAATCATCTGCTGAAGAGCTTGGGATGCCCCCCTTTTGCTAATAATTCCCTTCCGAATAAGTTCATCCAATATCCATAATATCCCATGGACCTGGATTCCGGACGATTCTGCAAATTTCCTGAGCGCCTCATCACCTGTTAAGAGAATCATCTTCTGATCAAGTGCAAGGAGGAATACTGAAATATCAGAGACTGAGAGCGCTTTGTGCGATGCACGGAGTGCGTCAATCCTGCTGATTTGGATACCGGAAAGTTCGTCTTGGTGCAAGCCTGCTTTTTGAAATTCAGAAAAAGATGGATTTTTTAATTCCCTTGAGGCGACGATATCGCTGGTGACAAAGACGAATGGAAGCTGGAACATTTCATGTAAGATTCCACCTTTAACCGCATCGAAGAGAATGCTCGCGTCAGTCACATACCGGTATCGGGAATCCATCATGCTCCCTGGTTTCGTTCAGGCAAAACGTATCGAAATCTGTCCCGAGGAGTTCCGCTGCTCTTGAGCGAGTGATTTTATTCTCGCTGATGGCACGGAATATCAGACGTTTCATACGGCTTGGGCTTTCCGGTTTCAGGTGATCCCCGGGTTCATTGGTTTTCCATCCTTTTTCCTTGAATATCTGGAATAGCAGGTTCCATTTCGCATTACTGATTATATGCAATTCCCGGGCCCGGTAAATCAGTGCCTGCATACTGATGCCGTATTTGTGCTTGAGGAGATGAAGTTCATAAATATCCAGCATCTTCCTCTTAGCACCGAGATCGATAAGGATTCCCGGTGCTGGTGCCAGGAATGCACCGGCAAACCGGTGTGCTGCTGCTTCAATATCAATCCCAGGTTCAACTTTCATTACAATATGACCCAGCTCATGGGCAAGACTGAACCGCTGGCGGTCCCCGACAACGTTTTTCTTGACAACAATTACCGGAGTTCCATCATCAAAAAAAAAGGTAAGGGCATCGAAGTTATCAGTACCTTCAATCTCCCCTACCCTGATTCCATTCTGTTCGAAGATATCAATGACATTCTCAATGGGATCAATCCCCAGTTTCCATTGGGTTCGGACATTTTGTGCGACAATTTCTGCATCATTGATGCTTGCGACCCGGCACTTTTCCTTTGGCGGCTTCCTGAATTGCTGGCGTTCTCCAACAATTTCTTCAACCTCCAGGTATCGCTCGATCAGTTCCCGGGTCTGTTCATGAATCTCTTTCTCTTCTTTCTTTGGCAGAAATTCGTGGTTCCGGTACAGCGGCTTGGAAAGATTTACCTCTACAGTCCGGAAGAAATAATCCATGTTAACGTTGAGTGCTTCACTCATACGGATCAACACTCCCGACCGGGGAACATCTTTTCCATTTTCGTATTTTGAGATCGCCATTGCACTGACACCAATTTTTTCTGCAAGAGCCCTCAGGCTGAGTCCGGCAGCGGTTCGCGCCATCCTGATCCTGTTACCTAATACCATAACTCCCCCCCATCAGGGGGTTTACAAATTTACATAAAAATTTGGAATTTGTAAACCGCTGATATGTAGTAATATCCCGGAGAATTATATAAAAATTGTGATCGAGCAAATCTCCGGAATGCATGCCCACTCATGGATTTCGTAAAACGTGAATTGATTGTGTTGTTTTGTGAAGGTTCACTCCCCTCCTACCTCTTTCTTCTCGCATAAATCCGCATAATCACAGAACCTGCAGGTCTGATACGCCGGAGTGGGATCAAACCGTTCCGCACAGACGGCAGAGATAATTGATTTGGCGGTTTCCGTGAATGCCCCGATTGTATCTTCAGTCGGGAAATAATCGACCATCTTGTTCTCCTTGATGTAGTAGAAGGATGCACACTGCGGAAGTTTCCCAAACATCTCTTTCACGGCGAGGCAGTAGAGGTTGAGCTGGATATCACTCAGAACAGAATTTTTCGTCAATGACGAAGGTTTTGAACCGGTCTTGAAATCAACCACTACATATTCTCCTTCGGGAGTCTGCTCGATGCGGTCAATGTACCCTTTCACCTTTCTCCCGTTGAGCGGGAACTGGAATTTCTTTTCGGCAGCGACAATAGCATTCCTGTTCGCCGCCTGCCAGGCAAGATATGTGTCCAGCATCGCTTCAGCCTTCACCCGGTCCTCCAGTTCATGGGTCCGGGATGCATATGCATCGGACGACCAGCAGGAATTGAGCAGTTTAATGGCCCGATCTTTTGTCGGGATCCCACCTTCCAGCTGGTGTTTTGAGAGACGTTCAATGACGGTATGGACTGCTGTCCCCATCGAGAAGTACGTCTGGGGCAGGGTCGGGACCTGCAATACATACACATACTTGTAACAGAGCGGACAGTCCTCGTATTTTTTCAAGGCGGATGCAGAGAAGTGGTGGTCGTCACCGATTAGCAGTATAGGTTTATGCTCGAATGCTGCAAGCAGAGCCGGGTCGTCTGCCGGTACCGAAAAGAATGCAGCCGGATTGAATGATGCCAGCAACTTTCCTTCTTCGAGAAGCCGGACCTTTTCGAGCTCGACGATATGCTGGATGGCCGTTTTCAGGTGCATCTGTTCGACCGCACGATGTGCCTGATCTTTGATCTTCCGTTTGAGAGTATCGACAGGATTATCCGGTACTTCTGTGCCCTCCTGTTCCTCCATGATGACCGCAGTGATATCCATAAGGGGATTGGCCGGATAGCCGAGTTCGAACAGGAACTGCGAGGGTTTTGCGTCGGTCTTCCGCTCCCCATATCGCCGTGCGAGCGTGAAGTAGATCTTGTCCTGTGCCCGGGTAATGGCCACGTAACAGAGCCGCCGTTCTTCCTGTAAGAAGAGGGCTTTCTCATCATCA
>JBGOZZ010000239.1:0-3141 GCA_041480465.1 Methanoregula sp.
CAGGGTATTGCCCATTGCTTCTGAAGTTCCGAGACCCGTTGAAGCCATGGCACCCAGTGCTTCTATATCCACTTTACCGGAAACAGCACTCTCAATGACAAACCCGTCTCTTCCCACCACAACCGCAGCTGATACCCCTTCTACTTTCAGAAATTCCTCCAATAATGGCTTTAGCATTTCTTTGCCCCCATATAAATGATTCTCTCTTGTTTTTTTTCTATTAAAAGGTTGGTCTTTTTTTTATTTCGAATATAAAAAGGACAATCGCGTAAAAATACCAAAAAAACCGTATATTCAGTTTTCAGAACCGGTGAATGATCTCCATCATCAGATTATCCAAAAGCGCGCACTTCCATCGTCCGATCAAAACGAAACTATATAGTAGGAAATCGTAACAATACAACATAATGCAACTCCCGAGGGGCACATTCCGATATATAAAAAAGGACACGAAGCTTGGGGGGATTCTTGATGAACTCCAGCTGATGAAATTTTCCGGGATCTGCACCATCTCTTTTGGATCAGCACATGGATCACTTGTATTTAAATCCGGTAAACGAATTCTTGCAGAGTTCCGGAACATCGCCGGCGATGCCGCCTGGGATGAATTTCAGAAAATTGCAGGAGAGAAGGTGGATGCATCAGTATCCACTATGGATGATACACAGATCGAACTGTCACTTGAATTCAATAAATCCTGCCGCATCGGGAAAGGTGGAAAGTCAGAACAATCTCCGCTTTCTCCTGCAAAAACAGATAGTGCCCTGGTAAAAAAATTCCCCCCGGTATCATCTGGAGTGGCGTTGGTTACGCCAATCAAAAGCCTTCAGAAACACCATATCCAGGAAAAGCCTGCTGTGAGTCCGTCAATCACATTTGAAACCCTGCATATACCGGACCCCTCTAAGACACAGGGAAACAAATTTCCCCCCCCGCCTCCAGCTTACAATCTCTCTGTGACAATTCCTCAGCAATCGCCGGAATTTTCACAGGAAACGGGAGAAAAAAAGAAACTTGACGATGAGGCACAACATTCGGCAGACATTGAATCCAAGAATTTTGAGAGTGATATCGATACCATTGAGACAATGGATGTAGATATAATCACCAGTAAAATCCGTGGCGAATGCAAAACTCTGATAAAACAACTTCGTCTTGAACATCTGACCGAACGTTGAAAAGAAATATAATGGGCTTCGAATTTATTGTAAATTACAAGTAACTCTGTCTTAACGGTGCTGTCACTAAAACCCCAGGCAGTTGCTGGTTATTTTTCCTGACGCTGTTATCCCCTTTGCCTGTCAGGGTCGTACCTCCGCACCTTTCGGAGTGAAAATGATCATGGATTTTTTAGTCACGTGCAATTCCACGGATGATAATCCGATACCGAGAAAAATTGGGTAATCTTATATAAATCAAATAGAAATATTCACACATCAGGGTGTTCAATGGTCAAGGTATACACAATCGCTTCCGGAAAAGGTGGTACGGGGAAGACAACCGTTTCGGTTAATCTCGGAACGATGCTTGCTCAGCTCGGGAAAGAGACCTTTCTTATGGACGCTGATATCGGCATGGCAAATGTCGGCCTCCTTCTTGGCCTCCAGGATGCACCGGTCACCCTTCACGAAATTCTTGCTGGCAAGGGTAATATCAATGATGCTATTTATGAATGCCCTGCAGGTCTAAAGGTGATTCCGGCGGGTATCTCTCTTCAGGGATTCCAGCAGGCAGATCCTGAGAAACTTCGCGATGTCATGAACGAGATCGTCAAACGCTGCGACTTTTTGTTGATCGATGCCCCTGCCGGGATCAGCAAGGATGGTATCGTTCCTCTTGCCGTTGCTGATGAAGTGATACTTGTCGTGAATCCTGAACTTTCTTCCATAGTGGATGCCCTCAAAACAAGGATACTGACTGAACTTGTCGGAGGTCATGTCATGGGATCGATCATCAACCGTGTCGGACAGGACAAAACCGATGTCATGATAAAAAAGATGGAGAAGGTGCTCGGGGTAAAAGTAATCGGGATCATTCCAGAAGACCCCAACGTGCGTCGCGCAGCTTCTTCGAGAACCCCCATTGTTATCAAGTTTCCGACATCTCCTGCCTCAAAAGCAATCCGCCGTATAGCTTCAGATATTACCGGGATTGCTTACAAAGAAGAAGGAGAAATACAAAAGAAGGAAGGGTTCATCGAAAGATTCACAAAAGCCTTGTTTACTAAGAAATCAGAGATATGACAAAATTATAATAGTATCGATCGTCTCCGTTCCACATTTTTTCTTTGATCTCCTTTATACCCGGGACACATACATTAAATTCACAGGTATCCGGACTTTTAAGTTTAACAGGGCTCTGATTGGGTATACAGTGAGCATTATCAAAAAAACCGGTGTAATAACCATATCTTTGTCAGGTACAAAAGGGTTATCCGGGTTTATTTGTTATAGTAAAGACACAGTGTTCATCACCCTTTGAACGGCACCTGATTTCACGACCCTGCACCTTTATTCCAAAGGATCCTTCCACGATTCCGGCAAGGAGTCCGGCAGTACAGAAACAGACATTTTTACCGGTAGTCCCGAACGCTTCTGACTCAACAGTATGTTCAAGTGTGATAGTTTTTTCCTTCCTGGCTTCGTCCCATTCCATCCGGATAATATTGAACCATCCCATCTGGGAGTAGAATGCAAACGCCATATCGGAGAGGAGATTTGGCTTTATTATACCCATTTTTTTGTAATGTTCGACCGTTTCTCTGCCCATGTCCATGTATGCCCGGTAATTAACTCCTCCCGCGGGCATCTCACCCATGGTCTTTTTTAATGAATTCATCATGGACGAGAAAATGAAACGTGGCATTATAACGACTGGATCATCGATAAGCTTGATCCTGCCCTCGAGAGGCTTGTGCTCAATATATTCGGTGATGGCCGAGTCGCCTTTAACAATTGCCTCTGCCTTCCACTTCCAGCTGGATTCTCTTTGATCCGCAACAAATTCACAGACATCATCGCCGTTTGCATGGCATCGGGTCTCAATACAGAACCAGTTCTTACCGGTTACCGCGATCAGGACTCCCTCTATCCAGCCCTGGTGAATGCCACAGACAGGCATCTTCCAGTCCTTGAGGACTTC
>JBGOZZ010000240.1:0-3138 GCA_041480465.1 Methanoregula sp.
AACCAGCCTGAAAAATTAGCGGAGCATTTGACGAAAGACCTCATTAAACCGAAAAAGAAGTGATCGCAAACCTGCAGTTCATTTCAAAAAATTAAGGAAGATGCAGGAATGACTTTACCGACCCAAAATAAATAGTGGATGGCTTCCCGGGTCATTTTTCCATAAGTTCAAGATGACTGCTGTCACAAAATGGCTTGTTTTCGGATCTGCCGCAACGGCAGAGCGTGACACGGTTACGGATTTCATAGAGTGTACCATCTGCAGATTCAACCGGGATCCTGCCCCGGACACCTATCGGACCCTTCCCGGCTTTGTCCGGATATTCGATCAGCCCGATGGACGGTTTGAATTCCGGCTCTATCGCATCAGGAGTTTTTTTATCCCATACAACCAGACGCCCGGAAGGGCAGTTTCCCGCTTCAGTTATGGCAATACTCTTTGACTCCGGGATATCAGAATGGCGGGTCAGGTTCCATATCCCGCCGGCACGGTCACAAAACCGGGCAGAAGCGCATATGTCAATAAAATCCGTGAGGTTGAGTGCCGGTCCTTTTATGCGTTCAGCCTGATCACAGTAAGGTTTATTGTCCGCGGTTTCGGTACCGTCAAAGCCGGTTTTTTCATGCATTCCATCGCAGAATGGCAGGGTTTTCGCATTCCGACAACGGCACATGGAGTACTTCTCCTGTAATGGGTATCTCTTTCCCTCACGCCATTCATAGGAATATCCTTCCTCGTTCTTCGAGATAATCATTTCAGAAAGTGGAATTCCCCCGGTAACGATATAGGGACCATCTTTTATTACCGTAATTTTGGGTTGTTCATCAGTCAAAGGAGCCGTAGTTTTTTTCCTGGTTTTCATTTTCGTCCCAATTACTTTTTTCATGATGGACTTTTCACCATTTCGTTTTCTTCCTGCTGCATAATCAACAGTAGTATCTTTGACGGAATACTGTTGAAGCAGGTCTGGTTGGTCTGGGGGAGAGCCGAAGATACGGACGGGTTTGCCGGGATCAGCGATGCAGATGCCGGAATACCTGCTGCTCATGGTAATTTTCACTCGTTTCCATAAACCATCAATGTTACGTTGATGGACAGGATATTCACTCAGGTTAAAAAAACGGTGAATCTGGCGATTAGTGCCCGCTGCCATCTCTTCATAATATACCATGGTCAAAATTCCTGGAACTTAACAGAACCTTCTTTTAAAAATCTTTAAATAAATTGAGAAACGAGGGGGAGACTCTATGACTATGGACAGAAAAACAGGAATCGGACTTTGTATCTGTCAGATGTGCCCGAGTTTTGTGGACTGTAAAGAAGAGATCGCTTATTGTCTTGCGACGAGCGGGAAAAGCAGCTGCATACAAGAAGAACAGGGGTGTCTCTGTCCGGGATGCCCGGTACTTGAAGCGGAGGGATTTTCACATGTTTATTACTGCATCAGAGGATCAGAAACCGACCAGCTCGCTGCCAGGTAATGTCTGGAAATGCCACGTGTGCGGGTACACCTACCGGGGTGACAGCCCACCGGAAGAATGCCCTCAGTGCTCCAGTACTTACCGTGAATTTGAAGAAATCAAGGACAAAAAGAAACTCAGATTTGACGGGGGAAAATTCGATGTCCTTCTCATTAACGGGAGCAATCACCGGGCGAACAACACCGGGTATATGGTCGACCTTATTGAGCAGGTCCTCAAAGAAAAGGGCGTCAGTTACCGGCGCTATAACATCAATGAATTTACCATTAATCATTGCTGGTGCTGCTATAGTATGCGGGACAATGCCTGCCGGTACCCGTGCCGGGACCAGCTTGATGATATGCCGGCGTTCCATGAGATGATCATCGCCTCGAAGGCCGTCATAGTTGCATCGGCGATAAACTGGAACAATATGACGGCACGGCTCAAGGATTTCCTCGACCGCCTGAACTGCATCCAGAACCTCTACCTGTTAAAAAAACCGGGGTTGACGGAAGGAAAAATTGTGGGCGTTACGGTCTCCGGGCATGAAGACGGGGCGACGAAGACTGCCATGGATATCTTCCTGTACTTTCAGCAGATGGGATATGTTCTCGCCCCGTTCGGCGTCTCCTACCGTACCCATGGGGCGCAGTATAACACGAACACTGATCCTGAATATCTCAAAAATGACCCTCTCGTGATCCAGAAAGTCAAGGGAATGGCAAACAATGTAGTAGAAATGCTCCACCTTGATATGGAAGGAAGACTGAAGGGGAAACTGGTTCCTGTCTGCGAATAATACACATGGAAAATTACATCCTGTCAGATGTAAGGGGAGGCTAACTGATGATGAAGCGGGATGTGCAGCGAAGAAAGTGCAGGGAATTATCCCTCTGCATATCTTTTTTAATTTTTTTACAAAACAATCAATCTCTTATCCCAGTGGTGTATACGCCCGCCCCGACATTTTTCGACTGATCGATAGCTGCTCCAGGTCTTTTAAGGTATGGCCAGTGATCAGGATTCCCGGGCGTTTTCCCGCGGAGGTTTTAACGCTAGTGATCTGCTGATTGCCATGGCCAGCAGATATTTAACTAAAATTTCATAATCCCCAGTACAACCATCGCAATGATGGCTAGTATTACCGCACCCAACAGACCGAAGATAAACCAACCGATCAGAAATGCTATTACGGCTCCTAATCCCATCGCACCCCAATTCACTGACACCATTTTTCATTACCTCCTTTTCAATATTCCTTTCCTTTCCTCTGCTCTTTTTCACCTGACACCGGTCCCTGTCGTCATCCAGGGGGCCTGGCCATGTAACACGAAGACCTTATATCATCAACTATAAAAAACCGACTGCCAGGTACAAGGATTTTTATTACGGCGATGGCTCGGATATTCAGCCGATTTTTTCTTTTATCTTTGTCACGAAATAGTCACGATTAACGATACGCGAATGACGGTTTTTCATTTTCCATAGGTTATCCTGACCTGAATGGATTGCCAATACAGCGATGCTCATTCTGGCAAAGAGTGTCCCATTATGTCGTTAAACGGTAATCCAAGGTTCTTATCGAACTTTCGGAATACGCATAACCATCCTTGACAAGTGTAACGAAAAAATCGGCATATGTAACGAAAAAGAATTGGGCTATGTGGGTGCAAGA
>JBGOZZ010000241.1:0-3133 GCA_041480465.1 Methanoregula sp.
ACGGCAAACTTATCCGTGTTCTCCCCCGATTCTATGCCAAAAAAATCTGCCTCGGTCATATATTTTGCCGAGGGGATACTGATCGTAAATGCCATCTTCTCCATCAGGTTCCTGTACGTATAGCGTGAAGGGCGGATCGAAATCGCAATGCTTGGCGGGTCTGACGAACAAATACCTCCCCATGCGGCAACCATTGCGTTTGGTTTTCCCGTGTGATCATAGGTTCCCACAACAAATACCGGAAGCGGGTACGCAGCTGCCCGGGCACCAAAAGAGCGTTTCATGGAGGGTTATTGACCTCACAAAGACTAATATTTTTCAGTCTTCTGCCAGACCACTCACTTTAAAACAATCAATAATACAGGGCCCGAAATGTTTAATGTCCGAACACCTGCCAAACGGTGTGCCCGATACAGTCGTTGGCAGCCAGCAAGTATGACCAGAACCGCGTGGGGTTTTTTCAAAGGATAGTGCAGGCACCCAAATGTTAACAAAATCTCCCGGCATATGGACAGTTGCTGATTATCGTGAAAAAACGCTACCCGTTCCTGATATCAGTCCCTCACGGCGGTACAGAGGTCCCGGAAGTCGTCCGCCCGCTTCTGTTGCTCGAAGAAGACGAACTCCGTTATTACTGCGATCCCTGTACCCGTGTTGTGTTCGGGTTTGAGGATCGTGTTGTCGCTTATATTGATACACCCGTCTCCCGGATGGTTGTCGATCTCAACCGTCCCCCGTTGCCTCTCCCCCTCCGCGATCCTGACGGGATCATCAAAGTGAGGACAATTGATGGCAGGGAGGTTTACCGCCCCGGGCAGGTGCCGGATATGCACCTCATCCATCAACTTCTGAAGACCCATTATTTTCCATTTCACCAGCGAATCGACGAACTCATCGACCGGCAACCCGTGAGGATTGCATTCGACTGCCATTCCATGCTTCCTTTCGGTTCAACCTTCCAGAAGGATTCCGGGAAGGCACGGCCTTTGATCTGTCTGGGAAACAATGGTGACCGGCAGGGAAGGGCAAAAAAAGGTTCAATTACCACATGTTCAGCTGACTGGATTACAACTCTTGCGAATATTTTTATGGAAGAGTTCTCGGTTGGTAAAGAGGTTGCAATCAATAATCCTTTTTCCGGTGGCTTTATTTCAAATGCACATTACTGGCATAAGGGTATACCCTGGATCCAGATTGAAATAAACCGGTTGCTGTATGAACCTGATGAATCATACTCTCGTTCCGACCGTGAGATACAGGATCGCAGTATCTGGCTTCGGGAGAAGATCTGGAATGTTTTATCCTCCTTCTGGGACAAGGTCTGATAATGGCAATCTTTCATCATCACATCTGCAGAAATGCACGATCGTACTGTCAGGAAAAACAAAGGGATCAATGAGCCGGCATACTACGAGCGGGGATTGTCGTAGTTCAGGATCCCTGGCAGAAAATCCTGGACCTCTTTTGCCTCAGTTTCGTATCCGGTGCTTGTCCAGGTTACCATCATAATATACCATAACGGTGATCTCCTCACCCCGGTTAAACCGCCGTATCTGGTCATCATATACTTTCTGAACGTGACGGAGCCGGTGACGGGTGAAATAATCCTGCATGAATTCAAGAAACCGGATCTCCTGGGTAAGGAACGCATTTTCGTACTCCTTGGTTTCACGGGCGAGATCGAGGCTCTCGTCATCCGGAATAACCGCATCATACTCCCCGTGCTGGTCAAGTCCGGAGAATTGCCGCCAGTCGACATCCCCGTTTTCGTCAGGTTCCCGGTGGAGCATAAATGGATAAATCCGACAGATAGTAAAACGGCGGTCGTAAATCCGGCACCTTCCGTTTTCCAGAAACCAGCAGGATTGACTGTCATCATCCTGTGTCCGTACTGCATACCCCGAGACATAAAATATGCCGTTCTGGTCGCAAAATTCGGGTGCAGGTGCAGGTTCGATTGCAGGAGGATCAAATGCTCTTACTGAGGTTACATCACGATCGAGCAGGAATACATGCCCGTTGAATTCTCTGGTGCAGCACTTCGCACATGAAGTGCAACGGAATCCTATCCTCTGGATCACCCCGGCAAGACGTTCCACTGGATATTCCAAAAGACGGTTACGTTCCTGAATAAGCGCCGCGATTCGCAGGGGAACAGGAGTCAGGGAAACGGGGATCAACTCACAGATTTACCGGGAGATTGTGATGGCACACCTTATTGTTTTTGCGAGGGTATCATGGAATAAAGGCATCCGCCACAAACAATTTTTTTGAAGACTTCACCGTCAAAATTTCATGATTACCGCAGCATTATAGTCTTCATAAATGATAGTATGCTTGATGGAACCAGCAACGGAACTTATTCGCAGAGTTGAAATTAATTCCGGAAAGGAACGGTTTATTCTTACTCTGAATTCCGAAGATTTTTCTGCGCTGTATCCCGGAATGTTCAGGTATACACTTACCGTAACAGAAGGGGAGCGGACGATTGCAGTTTTTCGTACCAATTCATTTGAATATTCCCCGCTTGTCCCGCTTGCTGCGGAGAACGTCTCAAAGCGCACAGCCGATGAATGGGAACATGAAATCCGGAATAATCCGATGGAATTTATCCTGAATCACCGGCAGGAGTTACCGAAACGTCCTCTATCCCCTCCCACGGATCTTGTTGTAATCCAGGGAAGCCCGCGGGCAAACGGTAACTCCAGCATCCTTGCCGGCTGGGCGGTTGAGGCAGCGCGTGAACTCGGCAGAACTGCCCAGGTGATTTACCCTCATGACATGGAAATCCACTGCTGCATCGGGTGCTACCAGTGCTACAATACCGGTTCCTGCGTCTTTGATGATGATATGGGAAACATCATCGACGCTATCAGGAGTACATCGCTTCTTGTTGTATGCTCTCCTGTTTATACCAATACTGTCCCTGGCGGGCTCAAGCTGCTCATCGACCGATGCCAGGCATACCATGCGGAGAGAGCGTTGTCCGGAGGTATTACAGGACAAAAAGGGCTGATTTTTTCTGTCGCGGGAAGGGAAGGGGAGGACAATTTTACCTGTACTACCCGTGTTATATCAGCTTTTTTAAGAAATCTTGGTATTACACCGGTTGGAGAGATCCTGATTGACCGTG
>JBGOZZ010000242.1:0-3112 GCA_041480465.1 Methanoregula sp.
AGGGTTTGGGGCTTCTGCACTCCGTCAGCTCGATGACCTTGTCTTTGCACGCACCAGGAGGCATCTCGATGCGGCATTTACCGTCAGGATGGTGGGCAACTTTGTGCCGCTCTATGAACTGGCGAAAGGTGCGAAGAGAGATAAGCTTCTTGCCGATGCAGAGAAGCGTTTAGCCGAGATCGCGGCAATGATCGACAAAGGCCTTATCGTGCAGCCCGGCATTGCGGTATTCTCCGGGCTCGTGAAGCGATTCCTGTATGACGGTTTCATACGCCAGGTCCATAACGCGGATAGAAACTTCATCGCAGATAATAAATGCACTTCCTGCGGCACCTGTGCAGCCATCTGCCCGGTACACAATATCGAAATAGTTGATGGCAAGCCGGTCTGGAAACATCACTGCGAGCTCTGCTGTGCCTGCATCCACCTCTGCCCGGTCGAGGCAATCCAGTACGGGCAGAAAACCAGGAGGCGGGGACGCTACCGCCACCCTGACCTGAAGGTTGCCGATATGAAGGCCCAACGGGGGGAATGAGCCCCGGCAATTTTTTCATTTATATCATTGCGCAGCTGATCGGATTCCCGGCAGCAGGAGGAAAAAGGTGAAACTCTTTTTTCCGACCACCAAATAACCTGACGAGGACGTCAATGCAAAGTCGGTAGACACTGCGAACCGCACTTTTTACATTCGTGTTCTGTACAAAATCTGCCATTGTTTGTTTCCTTCTTTTTTTAGTGTATCTGGGCCCCTTGACATACCAGCGTACGACATATAAGGGCTTAGTCGTGACTGAAGCTTTTTGAAAATCGCGAAACGGGCTTTGGATTGTTATTTTATTAAATGATTGGAGTGTGGTGGGGGCTACGAGAGTTTGGGAAAATTAGGAATGGGGGAGAAGGGAGTTGCAAACAATATTCTCTCGCATATTCAGAATCGGGTTTAATTATCTGAATTAAGGAAAGGACCGGCAACCAAGACCGGCAGAAGGGATGGAAACCCAAATTTTCAGACTCTCCTGGAAAGATAAAACTGGAATACCAGGTTAAACACCAGCAGAATCCCGCCAATCACCAGGAATTCTTTCAGGCCGATCCCCGTTCCCAGAAGATACCGTGCAATAATAAGAATAATCAGGGTCGAAATCGTGTACACAAGAGCGGCGATCACCGCATCAGTTCTGGTTTTGGGAATCGATTCCATTACAGCACCCATTTTCAATGAGGTTTCACATACGTTAAATTGTGCGAGCAGGAGGTATTGATTTACCTCGTCTCTCAGGTATATAATCTCTGAAGATAGGATTTCGGAGAGTTGCCGGGTGCATGGAAAGAATCAAACGAGTGGCATTTTTTTGAGATTCACTGAATCCAAACTGGTATCTCTGGAATGGAGGTTATCAGCCAAAGCAAACAAACCGTTGCGAAGATCGCTTAAGACACAGCGTCCCGATAGAAAAATTCCTATAATCATGGAACCAGCTACACCCTATGGAACTCCCGAAAAACACATCACAATTCAAGGCAGTTGTCCTCACCGCGGATACATTTGAGGACATAGAAGTGTTCTTCCCTGTTTTTCGCCTGCTTGAGCAAGGATGGCAGGTAGATATCGCTGCACCTGATCTGAAGGAAATACGCGGGGAACACGGGTATGTGTTAAAGCCCGACAAAATTATCGGAGACATCAACCCTGACGATTACCATCTTCTTATCATTCCCGGTGGCTCTCCGGTCGGTGCGCCGGCAACCGTACGCAAAATCATAAAAGCGCAGGAGATCACCCGATCGTTTTTTGAAAAAAACAAGCCCGTAGCCTCGATCTGCCATGGGCCCTGGACGATTGTTTCCGCCGGCATGGTGAAGGGCAGGCATCTTACGTCTTTCTGGCATGACGGCGTGCCCGAAGAGATAAAAAAGGCAGGCGGCATCTGGGAAGATACAGACGTGGTCGTTGATGGCAATCTCGTTACTTCCCGCTGGCCGATGGATCTGCCGGCATTTATGAGAGAGATGATGAAAATGGTTAAACAGGTCGAAAAGAATCAACTATTGAAATAGGTGAATCAAAATGTCCAGTTCGACTTTGTCCACCAAAACTGTATGCGTTTCTCTCGTACTGATCTTATTCGTCGTGATTCCTGGTTGTTCCATGACTCCCCCGGGATCTGACGGGACAATCCCCGTTACGTCCTTACCTTCAGCAACAGCACCTCCAGTACCTCCTCCAACCTCAAATTCCGGGCAGTCTGTTGCAAACGTTCAGCTGGCAGGTAACGTCTACGGGATATCTTCCGATCCGTTAAGAGGAATTGACACAATCACGTTTTCCCTCGGTGTGCCATCGCAGGCATCAGCAGTCGACCTGACCGGGATGGAAATTGTCTTTTCCACCCCAAGTAGTGTCCCGGTAACCCTCACCCAGGGCACAAGAGATTCTACCGGAATTTTTACCACCACGACGGGTGGCAACGCGGTCACTATGATACATCCCGGCGACCAGGTCGAGATCTCTTTCAGGGTAAAGGCGGTTTCGGGAGGTACCAGCGTGAATATTGAGGTGAGACCGTCTGTCGGTGCTGCATTACCCATCTCTAGGTTAGGGCCCACATTGGTATCATCCACGAATGTCATTTTATAAATCTTCTTTTTCGTTTTTTTATTAAATTTGTTATAATCGACTCTGCCCCAGAATAACGGGTACAGGAGCGACCTCCTTGCCGATTATTTACCTCATTAAAATTCTCTGCCAGAGGTCAGCATGATTAGATCCGGATGTCTATGTATGGAAATCACCGAATGAATGAGTATTAACAATCTGAACCTGAACACTCAAATGGTTGAAGGATTTATTCCTGGCCTGATCATGCCCCCCCCTTCCTCCGGCTTTCGCCATTGTTGTTGGCATACTGTTCGGAATTGTGGCGTTTCTCATCCTGGACGAAAGTAAAAAGGTGCGATGAATTCTATCACGGTTGCTTCACGGGTCTACGATCCGTGCCAGGCTGATTGGGTTAGATGACCGGTTCTGGGGTTTTCCTCATAGCAGATAAGAACCGGCGAGAGCGCCAGAGCCCATAGGGCATATTTTACTCATTTTCAGCATGCGAGACTA
>JBGOZZ010000243.1:0-3110 GCA_041480465.1 Methanoregula sp.
ACTGGAACAATACGGGAAGGAATATAGGGAGGATGAGACTCTGGAGTCCTCCCATACGCCAAAACCCCCGTCTCCAATAAAACATGAGACAAAAAAACCGGTCACGGTTCCTGCACCACCGGAGCGGGGATCATCAGAGACCATCGATGACGCGCTGTTTTTGTCTCCGGGAAAGAAGGAAGTACCGGCAAGAACTCCCGTAAACAGGAACATGATCATCGGAATGGGTATTGTGCTGATAGTGGTTATTTCAGCCGTTTATTTTATCGGAGTGCCGATGCTCAATCCGCCAGCGGTGGAGATCACACCCATACCGGAACCAACTATTGTCGGGACAATCCCTCCAGCCCTGACAGCGACACCCGCCCCGGCCTCCCGTGCTCTCGTCCCCCAGCCAACGCAGCTGATACCCAACGGCCAGAAGCTCTACTTCCAGGTCCGGAAGGACCCGGTTACTTCAAAGATCTCGGTAATTTTTGCCGGAAGTGCGGGGGTGGGCAGCATCAGCAGTGCGGATATCAGGGTCTCCCATCCGGACGGATCGGTCGCAACGGGCATCATCCTGCCTCTGAAGGGTGTATCTGAGCTCACTCTCGACGGATCGAACGAGACCGACCGTGTGGAGATCATTGCAAAGATGTCCTCCGGCGCGACATACCGGGTCTATGATCAACTGGTCCCCCTTATGAGGTAACAGGCTTCACCCGGTTGGATGTTTCTCCCTTAAGTTTCTCAACCCTTTTCGCAATAGTTTCCAAGGAATGTTTCTTCCCAATATTAGCCGTATGAATTTTATTTGGGATATCCGGATTTGCCATTCGCTTTTTTGCAGCTTCGCTCATTTTCACACCATCCATGCCTCTACAAAAAACCTCTTAATGCAAAGGAAAATTTGAGGTAATTGGAAATGGGTAGGAGTTTTGAAAGCGTTCGGCAGGGCGTAAACCAAATCGCAGATCGTTGGGCACGGTCATCGAGATCCTTGAGGAAAGAGGATCAGAAATATGGTGAAAAACTGGCAAAGCTTGTAAAATTGTATTCCAGTGAAGGGTTCTTTGGCTGCGACGATCCTCTTGAAGCAGCATTATTTTCAGTACTTGTTGAGATGATCAAACGCCAGGAAAATCAGATAGGTTCCTCGGAAAAACCTGATAATGAACATCCGAAAAATGGTGTACTGAGTTTAAAATACTGGACGTGAAGGGCGAGCATCATATTCGTACTTTTGGCAAAAGTCCTGCTTGATGGGGAATGATCAAATTAAAAGAATGTCATTATTTCAGGAAGGTGGACAAGAGGGTGATAACCAGGTATTTTTAGCAGGTAACCCACCCACCGTCCGGGGCAATCGAAGAATCCCAAGTCATATTATTATAGAATGCTGTACGGGCTAATTGCATATTTTCATTCATCCTTTTCAATCCCGCCGTTGTAATATCATCCTTTGTTGCATAGGTAAAAATTTCACTTCTGAAACTTTTCGCGCATTTTCCTGTTGGGATTGGAGTGTGTTGCATGCAAGTCGTAAATTCTATATTTGTTTTTAGATCTGTAATAACCGGGGTGTTACTATAACAAATTTCTACGGCGTCAAGAAATTTTCTGTCATTTGTATTATCCTGTATCGGTTTTTCGGGTGATGTTGATACAATTGACACCGGAAAAATTGAGGTCTGTGTAACTGTTGCAGCAGGAGTAATCGCGACATTTTTATTCTCGTTGGTACAACCTGCGGATAACAGAACTGCCACAAGCAAAAGAACGAGCAAGGAATATTTCATATCCTTTCTTTTAATTTGACCGACGATATATTTTTCTTATTTTGCAGAATCATGGGATTCGCGTTCTATGAGCTGACCAGCCACTAAAAAGTGACATTTAAAAAAAAATGACGTTCACTCAATAAAATAAGTGACCAAAATTGGTTTTTTACAATGGAATATAAAATGTGAAAAAGGGGAGGAGCAATTTTGGATCCTGATGATATGAAATGTCTTTTTGGATCCTGGTTGTTGTTGCCTATGTTTGCGGGGCCAGGACGGTATCTATGACGTGAATCACCCCATTGCTACACACGATATCGGTGGTAATAACTTTTGCACCACCATTAACAGTAATCATACCGTTGGAGACGCCGATCAGGAGGGATTGTCCCTGGAGTGTATTTATTGATCCGAGTCTCATGACATCCGCGGCCATCAATTTCCTGTTCACTACATGGTAGAGCAGGATCTGCTTCAGCTGCCCCTGGGGGTTTTTAAGAAGGGAATCGACCGTTCCTGCCGGAAGCTTCCTGAAAGCATCATCCGTGGGGGCAAAGACCGTGAAGGGACCAGGACCACTCAGGTTGCCATCCAGCTGCGCTGCTTTCAATGCAGCGACCAGGGTGGTGAACCGGCCATCAGCTGCGGCAGTTTCAACGATGTTCTTCATGCCAGCCTGTGTGGTGGGTGCGACTGTTGTTTTGGGTGTCATCGGTGCAACTGTTGTTACGGTTGTCATGGGTGCAGCTGTTATTTCAGTTGTCACCGTTGGAACCGGGGTTGGCGTTACTGTGGCGGGGCTTTGGGTTGCACATCCCGCAAACATTACACTCGCCGTGATCAAGACTGCTAAAATAAGGAAAATACTTTTTCTCTCCATGACTGAATTCTCCACATCCCTGCTTGTACAGGAACGTTTTAACCTTGATATAGGATTATAAAGAATTTTCTACGGTTGTTCAAAATCCCTTGTTTAACCCTGATTTCCTCAGGTGCCGGATAAAAACAGGCACTTTCCAGTCTCTGCAAGTCTTAACTAAACTTATCAACCAGCCGTTTAACAGTTTAATTTTAACTTTTTTACAATTTTCACAGTGAAATGCGTGTTATATTAAAAAAAAAGAGAACCGGAAAAGATTACTTTTTATCCTTGCCACCCTTGGCATGAGACGGTCCATGAGCCGGGCCCTTCTTCTCTTCGGCCTTGGCGGGTTCTGCACCTTTTGCCGGTGCTGCTGCTGCTCCCTTCGCTGGTGCAACTGCCGGACCCTTGCCTCCCTTGGCATGAGCTGCGCCCTTTGCCGGTGCCTCGGCGGCTTCTGCTGCGGCTTCCTCGACCTTGGGAGC
>JBGOZZ010000244.1:0-3110 GCA_041480465.1 Methanoregula sp.
AGGCGACATTCAAGGGAGAGCGGACATTCGGTTATCATCGGTGCTGTACCGAGTTCCCCGTAATAGACATCAAAGAGGGATGCCTTATCGGTATCCTTCCCGGAGACCAGCCCGCAATAATCCGTTTTTTCCATCATTTCCACAGAAGGAACGTTGATACTGAAAGTCTGGTTCTCCTCGATACCCCGAACCGAATAGTGGTGCCGTCCGACACCGCAGCCGATCGTCGGCGGGTTAGCATTGACGCGGGTTACCCATCCCAGCGCCATGAAGTTGGGTTTCCCGTCCACGAGCGTGCCGAGTAAGGTAACCGGCATGGGATACATGAACACATTTCTGCCAGCTGAAATTTTTCCCATTGATCCATTCCCCATCTCTGCTATGGGAAGGACATCATAAAAAAGGGTTGTGCAAGGTTTACCTGTCACGGGATTTTATGGAAATCCAGCGCTGCCGAGTTCATGCAGTAGCGTTTGCCGGTCGGGGGCGGGCCGTCATCAAAGACATGGCCGAGATGTGCCCCGCATCGGGCGCATAGCACTTCACTGCGTTCCATCCCTCCCGAGGTATCGGTCTGGGTGCAGACATTGAGCGCTGAAACCGGCGCGTAGAAACTGGGCCAGCCGGTATGGGAATCAAATTTTGTCTCCGATAAAAAGAGGTCGGTACCGCAGCAGACGCAGGCATAGATGCCATGCTCCTTCCAGTTGTGGTATTTGCCGGTAAAGGGAAATTCCGTGCCCTGTTTTCGCGCCACATTGAACTGTTCGGGAGTGAGCTGTTCCCTCCATTCTGCATCGGTTTTTACGACCGGGGCAACATCTTCTGCCATGCCGGTACGGGCGTTGAAAATGGGAATCGTGTCACCCGCTTTCCCTGGCTGGTCCTGTTTCATCAACATACACCGCCAAGAGTAGTGCAGAGAAGGTACATAGACCTTATGTTCAGGGCAAGCAGAGGAGCAAGCAAAAAACGGGGTTATAACCCGAAAAATCCCAGTATCCTGCTTTTTGTATCCTTGTGGAAGATCTTTGCACCCTCCTTGATGGTGCGCACATCTTCAACGGTGTAGAGAATATCAGGATGGCGGGTGGACAATACGCCCAGGAGCTGCCCGAGTGCTGTGCGGGGTACAATCATGAAAATAATGGCCACAGACTGCGAGAAACTTCCTGATCCCTCGATCCTGGTCATCCCGTACCCGAGGGTGGAGAGTTCAGTGATGAGCGGCTGGGGATCGGCCGGGGTAATGAGCCGGACGATCACGTACCCGAGGGATATCATGGTCTCGATCTGCATGCCAATCAGGGTCCCGAGGCCGTACCCGGCAAGATAGGCAAACAGGTTCCAGTAATTCCCAAGGTTGGTAATGACTATGCCCGTCGAGAGCAGCCAGATACCGGTTTTTGCAATACCGATCCAGCCGGCAAGGTTTGCATGCCCGCGGTTGATGTAGATTGTCCTGACGGTTTCGAGGCTGGTCTCCACGATCCGTGCGATCAGGATAAGGAGAGGTAATGCTGCTGCTTCCAGAATTCCCGGCCCGATTTTGTCACCACACTCCTGATCATACTAGTCGTACCGGCTGTGTTGAATAGTTTATGGAATATACTGCGTTTTTCTGACAGGAGGTTCTCTCGTGGTTCAAATAAAGAGAACTACTAAAAGAATAGTATTCCGTTGCGGCACACTACCGTTTCAAATCCATTTTCTCATCCAAATCCCAGGTAAAACCGGCATTCTGTCATGACCGTGCCGCGCTGGTCCTGCGGCACCGCACACAGAACAATCCGGGCGCTATTCAGGCAGTATATTGTCAGACAATCGGTAATTTGAACCAATCGGTTCAGTGTTATTTAAATCCTCACCAGTGCTTGATCAATTATTACAATGATCCGGGAATTCATCGCACGACTGAGAACAAGGGCAAAGGAGATTGCAGAAACCCTGGTTGGAAAAATCGGATCTGCAATCCACAAGTATGCACCATCATGCCCGCCCGCTGCCGGAATCCACCCGCTCATTGTACCAGCTGAATCAGGAAATGCACTGGATGCAGGAAAACGCTACAGGTTAACGAGCGGCCACGCCCCTGTTTTCTCGCTCTATACTTTTTTTGGTGATCGTCAGTAAATTCTGGTTTTTGTGTATTCACGATTACGCTTACGTCCATGTGTCTGACAGGTCACCTGTCGTATCCCCAATTATCCGTCAGGACTTTTCAGCCCGGATTATTCGTGAGTAAACAAAGAATCACCCTTTCGCTCGCATCATACCAGAGCCTGGACTCTTGTCGTCCATCGCTGAACAAAAAAAACTTCGGAGAAAAAAGAAATGAAAAAGAACACAACAAAAACAACAGAGTCAGGGAGATCTTCGGATATCCCGACAGAGGTACCGGAACCGGACCAGATTGCATCAGGTAAGGCCAGAAACGGAGAGGAGAACACAAGCTATTCCGGCATGAGGGGAAATATGATTCTCTTCCTTGCCGACAGGCAGGACCGGGTTGCGGAGCGGCAGAACAGGAAGATCGAACGCCTCGATCAGCGACTCACCATACTCAAAGAGCGGGAGCACACGAAATGACGGCACGCCGATCCGCAACCGAGACAGGGATCCCGCTCGATCTCATCCCCCATGCCATCGCCCGCCAGATCCACAGTCAGGGCGGGGAGGTCTCCCCTATCAGCGTGAAGAGGGGCAACCTGCACCGCTACACCATCACGGTCAGGATAAAATCGCTAAAAAGAGAACTCAGGCCGGTACGTGCCCGGTATTCTCCTTCTCGTCATGAACCGGCAGACAACAGCGATAGCATTGGCCGCGATGCTGACTCCGGAGACATAACATGACACGGGGACGGCTGCCGAAAAAAGGGCTGGGTGATGCAATGCTGGTTACCCTGGCACGCGGGAGAGTCATGAGATTCCTGCAAAACAGGGAAAGGTATGCGATTTCATGATCATAGGCAATGGCACGCTTATCTTTGTTCGTATCAGGAAAGCCCGGCGCATACGCGGTATGAAAGAAGAGATCGGGAGAGAGTTCCAGGATACACTCGGGCAGATACGATCATTTCCCTCTTCGGATCTCATCATCAGGGAACT
>JBGOZZ010000245.1:0-3103 GCA_041480465.1 Methanoregula sp.
GGATTGCCCCATCCATTCCTCTTCCGATTATTTCACGGGCAAACTCAAACCGTTCCTGTCCCGGGGTGCCAAATATATGGATATGATTTTCGTTTACCTGAACACGGCCGTAATCAAGAGCCACAGTTGTAGTTCCACCGCTACAATTAGCTTCCACATGGCTGGACCCCGGGTCAAGTGTCTTTATCAACGTTGTTTTTCCTGCACCGAAGGCCCCGAAAATCACAATCTTGCATTTTTTGTCGTCAGGCATTATCATGAATTACGACAGGATATGTTTTTACCATTTCGGTAAGACGCGATACAGTCAGAGAAAAAAAGACAACTCTTGAGAAATTCTCACTGCCCTTTCACGGAGGTAACCAGACATATGGCTTTTTAAATTGGGATTAAACGCCCCAAGACAGGTAATGCTATACTGTCCCATCGACGCTAGAGCGGGTAGATGAGATAGATGTTGTCCGCTCAGTTGACAATCTTTCCTACTCGACAAAAAACAAAAAAAAGGATAAAAGGGATGGGGAAGGGAAATTTATCCCGCCAGGTAATCTGACGGAGTCGGAAGCACTTCTTTGAGTCCCTTGCGCTTGCGGATCGCAACCACAACTTCCTTGAGCATGCTGTTGGGCACGAGTTCGAATCCTGAAAACTCCGTGTTCCACATGGCACGGCCCTCGGTTGCGGAGCGGATATCTCCTGCAAAGCCGAAGAGCTCGGCAACGGGTGCCTTGCCGATGACGGTGATCGTGTCACCCTCGCTCTGCATGTCAAAGACCTGCCCGCGGCGTCCCTGGATCTGGGAGGTCGCTGCACCCATCTGGTCCATCGGGACGGTGATCTGGATCTTCTGGACAGGCTCTAAGAGGGAATCCCCGGCAACCAGCATTCCTCCCTTGATTGCACCACGGACAGCTGGGATCACTTGTGCGGGACCCCGGTGAATTGCATCCTCGTGCAGCTTGACGTCTACGAGTGTCATCTTGAGATTCTGGACCGGCTCATCTGCAAGGGGACCACCGGCGAGCGCCTCGTGGATACCTTCGATTATCAGTTCCATGGTCTCGTTAAGGTACTGGACACCTTTGGTTTTATCGACGAACATGTTGGTGCCCTTGATGTCCTTGATATTTTTTGCCTCATCCTTGTCCATGCCCGCCTTGATAAGAATGTCACGGCGCTCCAGCATCTGCTGGTTCATGGAAATTTCGCCTTTCTTGATCAGATCCACAATCTCTTCTGACAATGGCTGGAGATCGAAGTAGAACCGGTTGTGGCGGTTCGGGGACTTTCCTTCCACAGACTCAATCTTCTGGATTACGGTCTCACGGTAGACAACAATTGGTTCCGAGGTGACGATCTCGACACCCTTGTCCCGCTTGATACGGCCGGTAATGATCTCAAGGTGCAGTTCGCCCATACCAGAAATCAGGTGTTCACCGGTCTCTTCATTGATGGTAATCACAAGGGTCGGGTCTTCCTTTGCAACCTGCCGCAGCACTTCAACGAGCTTAGGCAGGTCCTTCATGTTCTTTGCCTCGACGGCAACGGTCATGACCGGTTCAGAGTAGTGCTTGAGCGACTCAAACGGGGTCATTTCCAAAAGGGATGTAACTGTTGAACCGACCATCGCATCTTTAAGACCAGTGACTGCAGCGATGTTCCCCGCAACGATCTCTTCGACTTCCACACGCTTGGGTCCCATGAAGATACCGACCTGCTGGAGACGGTTCTCCTTCTTTGCCGAACCCATTACATAGAGCCCGTCGCCGCGCTTGAGGCTGCCGGAGAAGAGACGTCCTGTGGCAACTTCACCTGCATGGGGATCAAAGGAGATATCAGTGACCATCATCGCGACCGGGCCCTTTGCATCACAGGCAAGCATTGCCTTGCCTTCAGGAGTTGTCTTGTCACCGTGCCAGATAACGTTGACACGGCGGGGCTGGGCTTCAAGCGGGTTTGGCAGCTGGCGGACCACGATATCCAGCAGGACATCGGACAGCGGGCTATTCTTTGCAAGGTATTTCATGTCCCCGGCACGGCACTTTTCATATACGTCTTTAAACGAGATCCCGCTTTTCTTCATGAACGGTGCAGACACTGCCCAGTTGTAGAGCGCGGAGCCAAAGGCGACCGTGCCTTTTGCAGCATCAAGCTTCCAGCCATCATTGTAGGCTTCCTCGTTCATCCCCTTGATCAGCTTGTTGACCTTATCAATCACTTTACCGAGCCGGATCTGCATCTCCATCTCATCGACTTTCAGCTCGTTGATGAGACGGTCGACCTTGTTTATGAAGAGAACGGGACGGACCTGCTCCTTTAACGCCTGGCGGAGTACGGTCTCGGTCTGGGGCATCGTGCCCTCAACTGCATCGACAAGAACCACTGCACCATCAACCGCACGCATTGCGCGTGTAACGTCACCACCAAAATCGACGTGGCCCGGTGTGTCGATCATGTTGATCAGGTAGTCCTGACCTTCATATTCATGTACCATCGAGACGTTGGAGGCATCAATCGTGATACCCCTTGCCTGCTCCTCAGCGTCCGAGTCCATGAAAAGCTGCTTGCCTGCAAGCTCTTCTGAAATGATGCCAGCACCTGCGAGCAGGTTATCAGACAGAGTAGTCTTACCGTGGTCGATGTGTGCTACAATACCGATATTCCGAATGTGTTTCGGATCCTTCATGAGCTCAGTTGCGCGCTCAATAGATTTTTTGCCGCGGACCATGAAATAACCTCAAAAAAAGATATTACCGGGCGGATTTTGCAATGCGCTCGCGTTCTTCTTTTTTACCTACCGAATAACATTTAATATCGCCCTTTGAAGCGGCGATCAGCTCATCGGCGAGGATTGCACTCGCCTTTTTCTTGCTCGAACGCGATCCTTTCAGGGTTGCCTCAGCAATAAAACCGATTGCGGAATCGACCCTGCGCAGCGGGGCGGTATCAACAGATTTCGGGACATTGATACCCCCATATTTCAGACGGACCGTTTCTTCCCGGGGACCGGAGTTTGCAATCGCCTCCACGAGTACTTCAATAGGATTGCGCTTGGTCTTCTTATTGATCATCTCAAATGCTTCCCGTACGATCCGGATAGTCA
>JBGOZZ010000246.1:0-3102 GCA_041480465.1 Methanoregula sp.
ACGAGTTCCATAAAGGTCGGTTCGGTCCGTGTCACGGAACGCCCCGTCTCTTTCACAAGCGCTGCCACTTCCTGGTGCCGTGGTAATGTGAGCCCTTTTTTGTTGGCAAGAGCCCGGAGCTTCTCTATCGCCTTGCCCGGAATTTCGATCTCCTTTGGGCAGACCTTCCAGCAGGCCTGGCAACTGGTGCACGTAAAGAGACCCTCCTGCACGGCAGCAGTGATTCGGTCATCGATGTTTCGCGGGTCGAGTGCGAGGCGCATTTCCTGACGCATAGCGGTAGGTCCCAGAAACTTCGTGACATCCATTGCCGGGCAGACCGATACGCAGCTGAGGCACTCGATACAAGCCCTGAGCGGTTTAATTGTATCGATATCGGATTTTGTTGGCATTTTTAAGGTATCTGAAGGTTTCAGGAAAGCGATTGTATCCAGCGTGGGCACAAGATCCACAACAAGATCTTTTTTCACAGACAGATTCAGGGGTTCGATGTTCATATTGTCCCGGGCTTCTTCCATGCAGGCAAGCACAGGTTCGCCATTTACTCGTACGGCACAGCTTCCGCATTGCCCGGACCCGCAGCTGTACCTGTACGCAAGTGTCGGATCCAGTTGATCGTGGATAGCATGGAGGACGTGCAGAACCCGTGCACCTTCGTTTACGTTCACAGTATATATTTCGAAGTGCGGCTCTGTGTCTTCATCCGGATCATAGCGGTAAACTCTTACGGTTATCTCCTTCATGACATCCCCCTGTTTTTCTCAATTCCTTCTCTGGTTGGGGAAATGAACGTGTGACAGAACGGAGAGTGCCGTGCATCATACGTCTGGGGAACATCAATCCGCATATGTGCGCCCCGGGACTCTTTCCTGATCAGCGCACTCCGACAGATAAGGGAAGCTGTCAGACACATGTTCTCAACGATGCAGCATTCAGTAATGTTTCTGGGAGAATCTGCCCGGATACAGGCAAGCTGGAGGCAATTAATGATCTCCAGAGTCTTTGAGAGATCTGCTGCATTCCGGAAGATACCGGCGCCCTTCCACATCGCCTGCTGGAGTTGTGTCCGGATTCGTGCCGGGCTCTCGCTTCCCTTCAGGAAAGCAGCAAGATGCGCCTGTTGTTTGTTTGTTTGTTCTTTATCCACTTTTTTAACCTGTTTTTCTGATTTTCCTGCATACTCTCCGGCACGTTTGCCAAAGACCTGAGTCTCTGCAAGAGCATTCCCCCCGAGACGATTTGCCCCATGAACACCCCCGGCGACTTCTCCGCAGGCGAACAGCCCGGGGAGTGTTGTCCGGCATTCCGGAGTTATACGGAGACCCCCCATGATATGGTGTGCCGTTGGAGCGACTTCCATGGGTTTTTCTCTGATGTCAACGCCGAATTTGAGAAACTGCTCCAGCATGACCGGAAGCCGGCTCTCGATCTGCTCTCGTGGCAGATGAGTAACATCCAGATATACCCCATCATGCGATGTACCGCGGCCATTGAGGATCTCTGTTGCGATGGCACGTGCAACGATATCCCGGGTGGACAGCTCCATCCGTTCGGGATCGTACTGTTTCATGAACCGTTCCCCGATACTATTGAGCAGGACACCCCCTTCACCTCGCACCGCTTCTGTTACAAGCCTTCCCCGTGCATCGTGGGGATATACTGCACCGGTCGGGTGGAACTGTATCATCTCCATATCGATCAGTTCGGCGCCAGAGCGGTAGCCAATTGCAAAACCGTCCCCGGTACCGCTCGATGAGTTTGTGGAGATATCATAAACTCTGGTCCCTCCACCAGTTGCAAGAATCGTGCTGTCGGCCTTGAGAATGACGAGATTGCCTCTCTCGTCCAGCGCCATTGCGCCAATGATCGCTTCGCCGTCTTTGAGCAAGTCAATGACGGTGAATTCCTGCAGCAGGGTCACATCCGACGAATCGAGCCGCTCGACTAACGTGGTCATCATCTCGTGACCGGTCCTGTCCCCTGCATAACAGGTTCGCGGGAACCGTTGGCCACCAAACGGGCGCTGGGCAACTTCGTCGTTATCGGTGAAATCAAACACCGCCCCCCAGAATATCAGATCCATCATCCGGAGGGGAGCCTCCCTGACCAGGATTTTCACGAGCTCCGGGTCGTTGAGATATGCACCCCCCTTGAGTGTATCCTCGAAGTGAATTTCGCATGAATCCTGTTCTCTCAGGACTGCGTTGTAACCCCCTTCAGCCATCGTCGTGCATCCGCCTTTACCGACAATGGTCTTTGAAATGAGCACCGTGTCGCCATACTGCGATGCCTCAATCGCGGCCCTTACCCCCGCACCGCCGCTCCCGATCACCAGTACATGGCAATCCACAACCTCATCTGCAAGCATCTTATTATTTTGTGGATCGTATAGTTACATAAATAAATGGCACAGCCAAAGTGAGAGAAAAATGAGATTTTTAATGAAATTTGGCGGGACCTCAGTTGCCGATGCGCAATGCATCAGGAATGTCGTGGACATCTTAGAAAAACATCATAAAGCCGGAGACGAGGTGGCAGTGGTGGTATCTGCACAGCGTGGTGTAACCGACCAGCTTATTGAAATCACCGCCAGGCTCCCGACAGCAAAGGATGACACTGCCATCGAACCCCTTATCCAGGCATTGGGCAAAAGGCATATGACGACCCTCGAAGGGGCTGCACCCGACTTTGTAGCCGAAACGGGAGTAGTCATCGAGGACCGCCTCATCAGTCTTCAGAATATTCTCTTTGCCGTTTATAATCTAAGGGAGCTCACACCCCGATCAAAGGATTATATCACCTCATTCGGGGAGCGATTACTTGCCCCCATCATCAGTGCAGCTCTCCGCCAGCGTGGTATCCCGTCAACAGTTATTGACGGTTGTGATGCAGGTATCCTCACCACGCCCCAGCATGGTGAATCCACTGCACTCTTGGAAAGTGATGCCCGGATAAAAAAACGGATCGGGCCATTGCTTGAAAAAGAAGTTCCCGTCATCATGGGTTTTATTGGCTGCACCCGAAACGGGGTCGTAACTACTCTTGGCAGAAGCGGTTCGGATTATTCTGCTTCAATCATCGGCGCTGGAATAGATGCGGATG
>JBGOZZ010000247.1:0-3094 GCA_041480465.1 Methanoregula sp.
CGAGGGTAAGCCAAACCAGTACAAACACGATAAACGAAGAGAACTTGATGCGTTCAGCTACTGCAGATGTAACGATGGTTACTGTGACTGCAGCAAAAAAGAGCTGGAACGCCATAAAAACAAGGGGAGGATATGTTCCCGATCCTGCTTCTGCACTGACCCCGTTAAGCCCGACAAAATCCAGATTGCCGATAATACCACCGATATCCTGACCAAATGCGAGAGAATACCCGATCAGGACCCAGTGGATACTTACAAGTGCAAGGATCACAAACGAGAGGGCAATCATCGAAATGAAATTCTTCTTCCTTACTAATCCGCCATAAAAAAACCCTACGCCCGGGGTCATCAGCATCACGAGGATTGCCGAGAGCATGAGCCAGGTTGTAACACCGGTATCCAAAGCCATTCTTTTCACCTTTAATAGCTTTTATGCTGCTGGCGACCGCTCCGTATACGGGAACTATCTGATATTTCTGGAAGCTTGATCTGCTACAGCGGATGATTCCATACCGTTTGACCTCATTTGAGTCCAAACATCGGGCATTCCAAGCTGAACGCCTTGTCATCCCGTTGAGAGTATGATCTACAGTCAGTTACCGGATTACAAGTCCGAACGTTGCCGATACTATTTAAAAAATTTTGAATTAATATGTTGCCAGATATCTGTCCAGCTCCCACGGGTGAACTGCAATACGGAAAGAGTCTGTTTCTGCTTCCGCAATCCGGGTAAGATTCTCAACAACGTGATCACCAAGCGTGTCACAAAGCACCTGGTCTTTCAGTAAATACTGGTGAGATTCGGCAAGACTGCCGGGAAGCATATCGATCTTCAGCCTCTTGCGGTCTTTTGGACTGAGATGGTAGATGTTGGTATTTGTCGATTCGGGCGGCATAATCTTGTTCTTGATACCGTCCAGACCTGCTGCAAGCATGCATGCAAACGTGAGGTACGGGTTGCACATCGGGTCGGGGCTCCGGAATTCCGCTCGGGTACCGTTGCCCCGGGCTGCGGGCACTCTGATCAAGGCAGAGCGGTTGGTTGTGCTCCATGAGATATAACACGGGGCTTCATAACCGGGGACAAGGCGCTTGTAGGAGTTGATCGTCGGGTTTGCGACACGGGTAATAGCCTTTGCATGCTTTAACAGACCACCGATGTAATACTGCGCAATATCGGAAAGCCCATCCTTGGCATTCGGATCAAAAAATGCATTTTTACCCCCCGTTGAAAGCGATGCGTGGGTGTGCATACCGCTGCCATTAATGCCGCCGATGGGTTTTGCCATGAAGGACGCATGGAGTCCATGTTTCAATGCGATTGCCTTTGTTGTATACTTCTGGGTAATTACACGATCTGCAGTGGTGACTGCATCCGTGTACTTGAAATTGATTTCGTGCTGGCTTGCGGCAACCTCGTGATGGGACATTTCGATCTCAAAGCCCATTTCGGTCAGCGAAAGTACGATCTCCCGCCTTACATCCTCCCCCACGTCGTTCGGTGCAAGATCGAAATAACACCCGTGATCCGAAAACTGCGTCGCCGGCTGACCATTCACCATGGTGAACAGGAAAAATTCGAGTTCAGGGCCGGTATTAAAGGTGTATCCTATCTTCGCGGCTTCCGCCATGGTTCTTTTCAGGACATACCGGGGATCGCCCTCAAACGGCTTGTTGCCGTAGGTGTATACGTCACAGACAAACCGGGCAACCTTCCCTTCGGAAGATCTCCAGGGTAAGACCGCATAGGATGCCGGGTCTGCCTTCAGGAGCATATCGGACTCCTCGATGCGGGTAAATCCTTCAATAGAAGAACCATCGAACCATGTACCCTCGGTCAATGATTTTTCTGCCTGTGCTACCGGGATTGCGGCATTCTTGGGCATACCCAGCACATCCGTGAACTGAAGCCGTATGAATTTAACGTTATCTGCCTCAATTTTCTTGAGGATTTTCGTTACGTCTGCTGACATAATGGAAGTAAGGTTCCACCCAATTGTATTTATATTTATTTAACCAATTCTTGTGAGAGAATGCTCACATTCAATTTCAGGAAGTACTTAGTATAATAGATCAACGTTCTTTGTGATAATATGTGTGGTATTATAGGTGTACTGGACAAGCGCCGCGAGAGCGTGGACGGTGCAAAAATCAAAGAGGCACTCTCCATGATGAACGAGCGGGGAAGTGGTGAAGGAGCCGGGTACGTAGCGTACGGGATCTATCCTGAATACAAGGATTATTTTGCGCTGCATATTTTTTTTGACAATATCCGTGAAAACAAGGCTGCACTTGATACACTGCTGGAAAAATGGGGTACCATCGTCCATGATGAACAGATCAAAACCTACGAACAGCCCAATATCCGGAAAGTACATACCCCGTGGCGTTATTTTTTCCGTCCTGACAGGAGCCTGATGCCCAAAAGTACCACACCTGATGAAGACATTGTCACACACCTTGTCATGAAAATCAACGCGGAAAAGAACGGGGCTCTTATCTTTTCATCCGGTAAAAATCTGGGCGTATTCAAGGCTGCAGGCTGGCCTGAGGATGTCGCCGATTTCTACCGGATCCAAGATTACCAGGGATACCTCTGGCTTGCGCATAACCGGTACCCGACGAATACTCCCGGCTGGTGGGGCGGCGCACATCCCTTCAATCTCCTGAACTGGAGCGTCGTCCATAACGGGGAGATCACCTCGTATGGTACCAACCGTCGCTATATCGAGAGTTATGGGTATAAATGTACCATGTTCACTGACACAGAGGTGGTAGCTTATCTCGTAGACCTGCTTGTTCGTAAACACGGTCTCTCCGAAAAAATGGCGGTCCGGGCGCTTGCACCGCCCTTCTGGGAAGATATTGACCGGATGCCGCCAAAAGAACAGGAACTCAATCGTGCAATCCGGCTGGCTTATGGATCTGCACTCATGAACGGGCCGTTTGCAATCTGCGTTGCCAATGAAAACACTCTCGTGGGTTTCACCGACAGGATCAAGCTGCGTCCCCTCGTAACCGGTGAATATGGCGACCGGCTCTATATCTCCAGCGAGGAGGCAGCAATCCGCAGGATGGAGCCGGATGTTGATAA
>JBGOZZ010000248.1:0-3089 GCA_041480465.1 Methanoregula sp.
CCTTTTCCGGTATTATAAAGAACGGTCAACAAAGCTTGATCTTGCTGCATTATTCGAAGGAAAATAAGGCAGAAAAAGATCCGGAACCTGTCAGTTAGCGGAAGGATCATTTTCCATTAATCCATTCCCGGTTATCCGCGGGGATCTCGAAATGTACAACCCGCGACATGTGATATCCCTTGTTCGTGATTACGCGGTATTGTGTGAAAAAACCGGCCATTGAGAGAATTTTTACCCGTGTATTCCGGGTTAGTGATAATTAGTACGATAAAACCAGTATAAGTGGGATGAGATTACACTATCCTAACGGAGCCCGATATGGGCCCGGATTGGCTCTTTTTTATGGAATGATCTGACTTAGGTTGCAAAAAATGGTGAATTCCGGTACATATTTTTAAAATAACCCCATATTGCAGTTTTTAATCCAAACAATGGCAGATTTTTGCTTTAAAATGTACGCTAATGGATGCTTTTGGGAGGAGAATCTCATGGTTGATCAACCACAACTACCGATAAGGGAAAAGGACTCCTGTTGTAATGACCAGTGATTCAGATCGGATAAGTCTGCCGAATATCGCAAAGGTAGTGATCTATGCAACCGACATGATAGTTCCTGACCCAAACGGAGCCTGATATGAGCTCGGATTTGTTCTTTTTTCTGCGGTGATCTGAATTAAGGTGCAAAAAATGCCAATTGAAAAATATGTTTATTGAAATATGCTGATATAGCGGTTTTCCTGGGAAAAATACCGCAATTTCCTGGTTTAAAATGAGCCTGTTTGTTGCAGTTTGGTTGGCAGATCTTAATAATGATCGACCAATACTCAAGGTAACGGTAAAAAACCCCTGTTTCGATCGTGTCACTTCTGATTACTCGGAAGACACGCCGGTTTTCAAAAGGCACGTTGCATTACTGAAGAAGAACGCCGAAATAGAGCAACCTTTCCCTGAACAAACAAGAGATGATGAAGCTTGCCTGACGTCGATCATCGGTTGACTTGAGGGGCTGATTTGGGAAAAAACGGGATGGGGGAATTGAAGGGAGTGGGGATGGGTGAAGAGGACGTGGATAGCAAAAAAAAGTGATCATACTGTCGGTACTGGAGGGACCGGTTGCGGCTCGCCCTGGTCGTAAACAAGCGAGAAGTACCGGGCGGTGAAGATCATGAAGACCGGGTTTACGATGAGGACGAGAACCCAGCCGATGTACGGGATAGCTGAAAAGATACCGGTAATGACGGCATAGATGACTGTGGCAATGATGAACCCGATGAGGAGAAGGATATACGACAGCCAGCCCATGGTCCTTATCGTCGTAAGGATTGCCGACAACCGGATCCCTTCGCGTATGCTTCCCGTACGGGCGAACCGGACCGCACCGATAATCCCAAAGAGCATGACGATCACAAAGAGGACAAAACCCACGAGAAGGAGCAGCAGCACAAGGAGCAGGAGGGTGATATTCGGCAAGGCAGCAGCCCGGGTGGAAAGGAAGCTTGCGACCGCGACGGCCACTCCCGCAGCTATCACGATGACAAGGGGCAGGATCCAGAGGAGCCATACGACGGCGAGCTTGACCCCATCGACAAATAGATCTATCCAACCGCTGAAGTCAGGGGCCGGTTTTGCTCCCCGGTAGATCCGGACAACATAGCCCGAGATGAAGAACGAGAGGATGAAACCGAGGGCGGCAAGGAGGGCGATCCGGCCCCACGGGATTGCTCCCCAGTTCACAGCGGTGCCGGCCACGATGGTCTTCGGATCGAAGGTGAACTGGATGAGCGAGAACGGGAGGGCAAAGAGGATGAAGATCGCCCACCGGGTCCATTTTCCTACGAGCGCTTCCTGTGCATACGTGAATGAGTCTGATAGCAGTGCTCCAATATCCATAGAATGATCACGTGAGATAATGGTATATCAAGTGTTGCAATGCCGGGGTGCAGGGGTGGGGTTTACCTGACCGCATATCGTTGGTGTTTATGGCAACGGGACTCTCAAAGCAGGTGAATTGATCATCTCGCCTGCAAACAATACGTCTTAAGAAATTGTCAGAAGGTTGTTTATAAGGACATAGATGTAAAGCAGGATTAAAGATATCAAAGCAAAAATTATCACTCCATATAGTGTCTCGAAATTTAATTGAATCCAAAAAAGCTTTTTTTCCGGTCGTTTTTCCTGTATGAACAGGACAGCTCGTTCAACGATGATAAAAAGGATAATGTATGCCCCGATCTTGACCATCCCATGAAGAAACGGATTGTTGACGAAAGGAATCATAAACGGATTTTTTTCAAAATTCCCGTGTTGCAGACTGATAGTTGTTGTATAAATATCCAAAGCCAATAAAAATGCCAGGATTAGCCATAGAGCGTGACGATGATATTTTTTAGTAAGTGTATAACGAGTCAATGACTCATTGCATCTGGCATGACTCATATGATACTAGTCGCTCACCACGATGCCAGATAAATAATTGCAACGCGCCAGTGCAAGGCAATCGATACCTGAAATATGCAATAGAACCGATCTGTTGGTACGAAAATCATTGGGAAAGATAAGGACGTCATTGTCCCGGATCCTAACGGAGCCTGATATGGGCCCGGATAGGCTATTTTTAATGCTGTAATCCGGAACAAGTCGCCAAAAATGGTAAATTCCGGCACATGTTTTGGAAATACCCCTGTTTTACAGTTATTAAGCAAAACTAAGGCAAATTATCGCTGGAAAATGTACGCTAATGGACCCTTTTAGTTGGCAGATCTCATGAGGGATCATATAGAACTACCGCGTCATGAAAAGATGCCCAGTTTTGATCTTTAATGATATGGATGAAAAATACAAACGATCTTTTTGGACCTTCTCTTACCTTATGTACCTAAAATAGCTCAAAACAGTAATCAGGACCCAATTCGGGCATATTAGATTTTTAGCCCGGTCCCGGTAACCGGTCTTATTGGGGCACTTTTGATCACATATTTTCAGATAATTGATATATGGGCGTAGAATCTGAAATAACCGGATTTACTTGGAGAAAAACCGGCCTTTTTATTCCCTTTTGGCTGGCAGATCTCATATGGGATCATCCATAC
>JBGOZZ010000249.1:0-3082 GCA_041480465.1 Methanoregula sp.
CAGTTCTTTTATGAGCACGTCGAAATGCCGCTCGTTGAACACATCCACGAGAATAATGATGATATCAGCGCCACGGACGACACCTATCACTTCTTTGCCCCGCCCCTTGCCCATCGCTGCGCCGGCGATAAGTCCCGGCATATCGAGAAGCTGAATCTTCGCACCCTTGTGCTCGAGAGCACCAGGCACAACCGTGAGTGTTGTGAATTCATAAGCGGCCACGGCGCTGTCTGTACCGGTGAGTTTGTTGAGGAGCGTGCTTTTACCTGTTGAAGGGAATCCTACAAGGACAGCAGTCGCGTCACCGGATTTTTTTACCGAGTATCCTTCCCCTCCCCCGCTGGATTTCATCGCACGGTTGACTGCTTCATCGCGAAGTCGTGCGATCTTTGCCTTTATCCTCCCGATATGCTTGGAAGTAGCCTTGTTGTAGGGAGTCTTGGTCAGCTCCGCCTCCAGCTCCTGGATCTGTTCCTCAAGACTACTCATTCCTATATTAATCGCCGCACGTCCGAGATATACTTGTTTATGGAGAACCGTGGGGGGATCTTCATGCCGATACGAAGTAACGCGGTTGAAGTTTTTTGGTATCAACATGTTTAAGTAAAAATATGGCCCATGTTATTGAGCAATTGCGCTGCTATAGTGTAGTCCGGCCAATCATGCGAGCCTCTCACGCTCGCGACTGGGGTTCGAATCCCCATAGCAGCATTTTTCTGCCGAAATTCTGCTTTGTCTTTTCATGGCGATAATGTTAATTCATTATCGCTGCATACAGACGAATGGGATGGATGTTCTGACCTTTTTTCGCATCGGGATGCCAATTAAACCACAGTATTACCGTTTTTTCAGGAGAAGCCTTTAATATTGCATCTCTTCATAATCGTATATGAGGAGTTATGAGCAGGGAGAAGATCAAAGTCCCCAAAAAGGCATATGAAGAGTTAGTCGCCCTCCAGCGTGAAATCCATTTCACCCAGGACCACCAGGATACGATTAAAAAGGCACAGGATCGGGGTTACATGAACGCCGCTAACTGGATCCGCCAGAACGAGAATGCCTACAAGATCGGATTTGCGTGGGGTTTCGAACCTTCGGATGACGAGCCAAAAGGCACGCTAAGGGATATTCCTGAACGGGAGACTCCGGCACCCAAGCGGACTATCTCCCGTCCTTTGCCCCCACAAAGTAAGAAACCCCAGAAATCACAGAGTTCCGGGGGTATTCTTGCCAGTATTAAAAACTGGTTCGGTAAATACTTCTGATTTTTTTCTTTTTTAATAAACAAAACTGCTATGTCCTTTAATAACAGAGATCGATATATGTCAACCTGCGGTGATTGTGTAAGTTATACACCAAAAACTAAGGATCGGGGTGACTGCCGTATCAACGGTGAGACAACCCCCGACCGGGAAAGTGAACGATGTCCTTCACGAACGTTTATTCCAAAGCCGGTCAAATAATTTTTACAGGAACAAAAAATACCATGCCGCGGGAACTAACCGAAAAGGACATCGCGATTTTAAAAAAACTCGCACCTGAATGCGGGGATCTTAGCTGTTCCGGATCAGGGCACATGTTCCATTCAATCCTGCCCCCGGTCTCAAACCATTTTGCGGAAGACAGTAACGATTTCATCCAAAGAATTGGCCGGCTTTCTGATGACGAACTTACCTATATCATTGACATGATCCAGAAAGGTGAGGAGAGTATGGGCTGCCTCCCGGTCGAGGATGTCGAAGCGCTCGTGCACCATATCCATGACCGCCTCTCTCCGGAAATGGCACAGAAAGTTATCACCGCCTATGAGTCCGGCGGTGAGTGTGAACATTGATTTTGCTTTTGTATGGACGACATTTTAAACGGGATTTCTGAACTCCGTAATCCAACCATAAAAAAGCGTCGGGCTGCAGCTACACTCCTGGGTAAATCCGGCAATCTTTCAGCGATAGGCCCACTTATTGAGGCGCTCTCTGATCCTCATCCCGGTGTTCGCAGCGATATAGTGCAGGCACTTGGAAGATTAAGGGATTCATCAGCCATTCCAGGATTAATTGCATCGCTGAAGGATGCCGATCCCTCTGTTCGTGCCGCTGCTATCGCTGCTATCGGAAAGATCAAAGACCGTGATGCGGTTGACCCGCTTATCCGCTGTCTTACCGACCGGGAGCTCATCATCAGAATTGGCGCTGCAGAAGTTCTGGGTAAACTGGGTGATCGGCGGGCAACGGGACCATTAAAAGATCTTGAGCATGACCTTTTCTCCGAGGTCCGCGAGGCGGCAAAAGCGGCTCTAATAAAGATTCAGGCAAAAACCTGAATCGTTATTTTGCGTTCTTTTTTGGTATGTACTGATTCGTTATGGACATCTTCCTGCAATCCTGCACGATGACATTCTTCAAAAAATACCGTGTTGTCTGCCTGTATCCATAATTCACGATAAGAGACACACCTTTTTTATTTCCTGCTGTGATAGAGGCGGGGTTTTTATGGATGAACACCGAACCACTGGTTTAGGGGGTGACCCGATTCCTGATATTATCGAAGCGATAAATCTTAAAAAAACATTTGGCAGAATAACAGCGGTGGATGGTATCAGTTTTGCGGTAAAAAAAGGGGAAGTTTTCGGGTTCCTTGGCCCTAATGGTGCAGGTAAGACTTCGACCATGAAAATAATAGCATGCGTATCACCGCGGACTTCGGGTGCACTACGGGTCTTTGGCATGGACCCGGATAAATCGCCGGCAGAGATTAAACAGCGGCTCGGGGTTGTTCCTCAGGAGACAAATCTCGATCCTGACTTCACCTGCTATGGCAACCTTTTTACCTACTCACGCTATTTTGACATCCCAGCGGATGTTGCTCAGAAGAAAGTTGAGGAACTTCTGGAGTTTGTCCAGTTAGGGGAAAAAAGGGATGTTACCGTGGAGAAACTCTCAGGGGGGATGAAGAGGAGGTTAATCCTTGCCCGGGCGCTTGTCAACAACCCGGATCTGCTTATCCTCGATGAGCCGACCATCGGACTCGACCCCCAGGCCCGTCACCTTATCTGGGAGAGGCTGAAATTGCTCCAGGCTCAGGG
>JBGOZZ010000250.1:0-3081 GCA_041480465.1 Methanoregula sp.
GAAGAACGTGGCAGTCCTGCTGATGACCCGTGCCCTCAAGTATGCGATCATTAACCGGGGTGTCGCACAGGTATCGGTCCCCAATGATATCCAGAAACAGCCGCTCGATTCGCGGTTCTGCACCCGCGAGTCCTGCATCAGTAGTCCCGATATCCTTCCGCCCGAGGATCTGATGAACACCGCTGCCGCCGCCATAAACAATGCTAAAAACCCGGTTATCCTTGCCGGCTGGGGCGCGTACCCTGACGGCCAGACCGTACTTGCCATCGCAAAGAAGATCAAGGCACCGATCCTCACCACGTTCCGGGCAAAGGGGATACTCCCGGAAGACAACCCGTACGTAATCGGCATTTTGGGAAATGTCGGATCCCCGCAGGCGAGGACATTGGTGAACGAAGCCGATCTTATCATCACTTTTGGGGTGGGTTTCTCAAAATTTACCAACGTTCCTGAGGAAAAACCTCTGATCCAGGTCGATATTGACCCGATCAAACTCGGGAAAAACCGACAGTCAGTCGGACTCTGGGGTAACTGCGGGCTTGTGCTTCCAAGGCTCCTTCCCCTGCTCCATGAGAGGGAAGAGGGGTCAACAGGGGAACGCCTCTCCACTATTAAAAAAGAATGGGACCTGCAACGCGACAAGGAAGCGGACAGCAGCGCGGTGCCGCTCCGCCCCCCGTTTATCATGAAAGTGCTCTCGGATGTGATCCCTGCCGATGCGGTGATCTCGCTTGATGTCGGAGAGAACCAGTGGTGGTTTGGCAGAAACTTCCGGATGAAACAGCAGCGGTTTGCGATGTCGGGGTACCTTGCGACGATGGGATGTGGTTTCCCCGGTGCAATCGCTGCAAAAATTGCCTACCCTGACAGAACCGTCTTCTGCATCACCGGTGACGGGGGTTTTTCCATGGCAATGGCGGATTTCGTGACTGCTGTAAAGTACGATCTCCCCCTGGTCGTTGTCGTGCTGAACAACCGCCAGCTGGGTATGATCCAGGTCGAACAGATGATGGAGAATTACCCGAACTTTGCAACCGATCTGCTCAACCCGGACTTTGCCCGGTATGCAGACGTGTGCGGGGGCATCGGAATCCATGTCGGTCGTCCTGAAGAACTCAGTCCCGCGCTCCTCACCGCGATGTCACTTAACCGGCCGGTCATTGTCGATGTGGACACCGACCCAAGACGGTTTTGACCTTTTTTCTTTTTTACAGGTTTTTTTATCCCCTCGCGGAATCCGTCTGTCAATTTTGCATCTCCAGAACACCTTTTGCCTTTATACATGGGGGATTTCGGTATAGTCCGAGATCTCTGAGTTGGTGGTGCAGATATTTCTGATACTCAGCGCATGGACATCATTGTTACCCGTCAATCGTGCAAAATCCCGGAGTTCTTCTGTTGAGACCTTCAGGTAATTCTCAAGCCTTTTTGCTGATATATCGGATTTTAAACGCTCACGCAGTTCCGGTTTCTGGGTTGTCACCCCCACCGGGCAGTTCCCGGTATCGCACATGCGGTATTGCTGGCATGCACAGGCCATAAGTGCGGCAGTTCCGATCGCAATCGCATCAGCTCCCAGGCAGAGTGCTTTCGCAAAATCCGAAGAGATCCGCAAACCTCCGGTTATCACGAGGGATATATCCCGGATGTTATTTGTATCAAGGTATTTTCTTGCACGATACAGGGCAAATATGGTAGGGACTGATGTGGCAGCTTTAATATATTGCAGGGCTGCCCCGGTTGCACCCGGCCGTCCATCAATGGTGATGAAGTCAGGATCTGCGTATACCACTGCAGCCAGATCCTCTTCAATGTCTCCGGCAGCGATCTTGACCCCGATTGGTTTTCCTCCTGAGGTCTCCCGGAGCCATCGCACCTTCTTTTTTAAGTCATCCTTGTTCCTGATGTCGTCATATGATGCCGGGCTGATGATATCAGTGCCTGCCGGATATCCCCGGATTTTTGCTATCTCCTCTGTTACCTTTTCTGCCGGAAGCCGTGCTCCCATACCGGGTTCTGCAGACTGCCCCAGCTTGATCTCAATTGCATCTGCGGATCTCAGGTTCTCCTCCGTGATGCTGTACCGGTTCGGCACGTATTCAAGGATATATTTAAAAGCAAACTGGCGGGACTCCGGGAGCATTCCTCCTTCCCCGGATCCCATAGCGGTCTTTGCTGCAGCTGTTCCTTTTGCGATTGCAATTTTAACCTCCTTTGAAAGTGCCCCAAACGACATGTGGGTTACATAGACAGGAGTTTCAATCATGAGGGGACAGCGTGCTTTGGGACCGATCACTGTCCGGGTATTGACTGCAGTCTCCTTGTTCAGGGGAATTCTGGCAATCTGGGCACCCTTTATCAGGATATCGTCCCAGGAGATAACCGGTTTTTTTGTCCGCATCGGTTCGATGATTGATTCCCCGGTTACTGCCATGGTATGGATATCTGCCATGTACTCTTCAAGGTCATCGGACGGGCGTTCCCATTCGGCAAGATACCCCGCCCCGCCCTCTGCATGCTCATCGGAGATGGAATAACCAGACACAGGCTTGAGATGAGTCCGGTCGGATCCGCAGATCGGACAAGTCCATTCTGACGGGAACTGTACCGGTTCAGTGCCGGGCCGGATGTTGGTGATCGAATTACCGCGATCAGGTTCATACTCGAATGAGTTACAGACATTGCAGCGATAGAGTGTCATACGGATGTACCAGCACTTCCCTATCCGTTTTGGGATATCATAAGGATATTTGGGGGACCAGAACAGGCAGGATTTTTCATCCCGCAGTACCGCAGCGACACGAAGAGAAGCAGATTTGACGCTCCTCTTTACACCCGCGGGTACCAATTGCCCTCGATCCATCACCGCCTGGTATCAGCCGTGCCCTGTGATCATCAGCTATCCTCTGAAATGTATAGAGTTCATGGCTGAATATTGACACAACATTTTTCTTGGTGTATCTTTATCGCAGGGGGTAAATCTCGCTACTCCACATTCGTAAGCCTGTCCTTCATGTCGCAGATCTCTGCCTTCTTTGCCTCCATCAGTGCGGAAATGACCGCGTCAGAAAAGACCAGTGC
>JBGOZZ010000251.1:0-3071 GCA_041480465.1 Methanoregula sp.
GTCCCGAAGTATGTGAACTACGTTGAGCCGCTACGTTCAGACACCTCACTACCGATCGACCAGCCTCTGCCCGGGGGTGTCCGTTTTTCCTTAAACGAGAGCGATTCCGGGAGGACAATTTCCCTTAAAAACGGCGATATCATCGAGATTACTCTCGGTACGATCCCGGGGCTTGGTTACCGCTGGATCATGCCGGCTGAGGGGTCAGGATTGACGCTTCTGAACGCGGGACCATTCTACGAGATGCCTGAAAAAACCGGTGATTATTATTCAGAGTTCATTGGCCGTGGATACTACCGGTGGCGTTACCTGGCAGAGGGTCCCGGCACTGAGACTATTGACGGGATCTTTTCGATCTCCGGATGCGACATACAGGGAGCGAAACGGTTCAACCTAGCCATAAACGTTGTGGGGACCGGATGACACCCGGTCATGTAACCTCGACCAATTTTATAACGATGCAGCCGCTCGACCGGCGTTCGGTCACCGGGCCCTCGGGCGATCCTGTATCGAAAAAAAGGTTTAGTCGCTTTTGCCAGGGATTGTGATGCGGTAAATTAATCCAAACGTTTGATTGAGTTTCTCCCTGCTCTCGCGCAATTCCTTTCCCTTATAGCAATCTGTATGGCAGGCTTACCGTCAATAAAAGTTCTTACACCTCTGCCTTCAACAACAACAGATGTTCCATCGGTTCGAAGCATAGGGAATTCTATTGGGAATGTTGCTTCTCCTCCAAGGTCTTTTTCCATATTTTTCATAACTGTATCGTGGAATTCCGGTTGAATAAAATCAAGAACATTTTTACCAATTATTTCATCAGAATGTAGAGTGCCAAGCAGGGTGAGAGCTGCAGGATTAGCAAAAACGATTTTTTCTTCCATCTGGAGCAAAACAGCATCAGGAGATATATCAACGAGCTGGCGGTATCGTTCTTCGCTCTGGATGAGTGCTTTTTCAGTATTCCTTCGATCCGTGATATCACGGGAAATAACCGCGATCCTGGTCACTTCTCCGGTCTCGCTTATTACGGGATATGCAACCGTGTCATACCACCTGCCCTCGCGTTCGTCCTCAAAGCGCACCATCGTTTTCGTTTCTATTACCCTGGACATAAGAAGGCGTCTTGATTGAGCTACCTCTTCTGGCAGGAGATCATCAGCTAAAACGCCGACCAGCTCTTCGGCCGGTTTTCCGAATCGTGAAGCGGCGGTTTCGTTCAGCGCCAGAAGTACCCCGTTCGAATCCGCTAATATGACAGAATCGGTCGGTGTATTGATGAGTGCACGTGCGGTCTCTTCACTCTCGCGCAATGTATCCTCCGTCTTTTTTCTGTCATTGATGTCACGAATGATAACGAGATCTGCAGGTCTCCCTTCATACACAATGACACCGGCATTCACTTCGACAAAGGACCTGCTGCCATCTTTGTGCATAAGGGTTGTCTCATACAGGGAAGGGGCGGATTCACCAGATATCCGTCGATTATAAATGTCGGTAAGTTTGGGAAGAGCATCAGGATGAACGAAATCTGTGAACGGTCTTCCCATGACCTCACCACCCGAACCTCCCCAGATTTCCGGTAGCCGGGGATTGCACATTTTAATAATGCCATCCTGTATGACACAGATAACATCATTTGCGCGATTGATGAGGGTCCGGTATTTCTCTTCACTCTCCCGCAACTCCATTTCAACACGTTTGCGCTCTGTTGTATCCCGTATTGCAACCTGTATTGCAGGTTTTCCATTGAATGTTGTTTTAACTCCCCTGCCTTCAGCAACTATCGTTGTTCCGTCAACACGGATCATGTCTAATTCTGTCGAGGATGTTGGTTCTCCGGTAAGGTCTTTTTCGATATTTTTCCGGACTGTGTCCCGAAAGTCCGGATGAATTAAATCAAGGACATTTTTACCGAGTATTTCATGGGAATCCTGTGCTCCAAGCATGGAGAGGGCTGCCTGGTTCAGGAAAGTGATTTTCCCTTCAATATGACTGAGGACTGCATCGGGAGAGATATCGACAAGCTGTCGGTACCGCTCTTCGCTTTCCCGTAAAGCATCCTCCGACCTCTTTCGATCGGTAATGTCACGGGCGATCATCGCGATGCGGGTTACTTCTCCGTTGACAATGATGGGATAGGCAACCGTGTCGTACCATCTGCCATCGCGTTCATCCTCATACCTCATTATCTGTTTCTTTTCTATTACCTGTGTTGTCAGTTTTCGTCGGGATTGTGCAATTTCGTTTGGAAGGAGAATATCTGCCAGTTTACCAATCAGATTATCTCCATATTTTTTAAACTTAACAGCGGCGGTTTCGTTCAAATCCAGAATTATACCGCGGGTATCCATTAAAATGACAGTATCTGTCGGTGAATTCATGAGTGCACGAGCTGTCGCCTCGCTCTCCAGCAGCGCCCATTCTGCTTGTTTTCGCTGGGTAATATCCTCCAGAAGGACGGATACCCCCCTGCGTCCATCATCAAAAACCGTGGGTGCAATCCGGCAAAAGAGGATAATGCCTTTCGAAGGGAGTTTAATCTCTCCGGACCATTCAATGCTAGCAACGCCCTCCCTGATTCTTTCGATGAATCCCACGAATAATTCATCAAAGACCAGGGCGACGGGTGTATATTCAATATTTTTTCCCACTAGATTTTTACCATCAGTTCCTACAAGTTCACAAAATGATTCATTGGAAAAGATAATTCGCAGAAATCTGTCGAGCTGAACAACTAATTCTGTGGATATGGAAAGCACTGCAGATAGCGGGACTCTTTGCGATATCCTGTAGATTTTTGCCATCCCGAAACGGCGCAACTCTACTTGTCCCGATATGAGTAGATTTTCGAGGTATCGCCCGGCCGTATTGCGGTTGATTTTTACTGACTCCACAATTTCCGTGATACTCAGGCCTTGTGGATTTTTTTGCAATTGATCTTTTATCTGATCAGCAATCTTTTTTTTCAGAACCATTCTTAAGAATTCTATTGGGTTGTGAAGATATATTAATTCAAATATTTTCAATACAGGAATCGGCGAAATGATGCAAGAATTTTGTTTTTTCACTCA
>JBGOZZ010000252.1:0-3046 GCA_041480465.1 Methanoregula sp.
ATCCTTCCTGGAGGTAAACCGGTACATGCCGTTTGGAATGGTGATCTCAAACCGTGCCCCGCTCCCGGGTTCTCCGCACTCATGAATGGTTATTTTTGTGATAGCAAGGATCTCCTGAATGAGGAACAACCCGTATCCATGGTGTTTTCCATATCCCCGCTCAAACAAATGTTTCTTTGTCTCTGCGTCGATCCCAGCCCCGTTATCCTCGCATATAATGGTCAGCCGGGTCCCGGATTGACGGTAAGAAAACTGAATTGTGCTGGTTTTTCCACCGTGTTTCACCGCGTTATCCAGAAGATTGTAAAAGACCTTTCCTAAAAGAGGATCTGCATATACTTCGATATTGTTAAAGCCTATCTGGATGGAAACCGGACTCAGATCAAGCAGGTTTGCAGCGTTTATAACAACATCATGCACATTCTGCCATTGCGGTGCGTGAACGCCGATGTCCTGGTATTCTTTGGTGAACGCAATCTGCTGGTTGATCCTCTCCGTTGCTATCTCTTCCTTTTTAATAAAACCAAGAAGTTTTTCATCAGATGTAAATTCTTCAGATAATGCCAGGTAACCGGAAAGCACCGTGAGCTGATTGAGGATGTCATGGCGGGTGATGCTTGACAGGAGATTCATTTTCTGGCAGGCAAGTGCAAGTGCTTCTTCCATCTGCTTGTTTTCCGTAATATCCTGCCCTACGGACTGATATTCGGTAATTCTGCCATTTTTATCAAATATTGCCCGATCGGACCAGCGCTGCCACCGGATAGATCCGTCAGGCATAATACTACGATGCGCATGTGATGCATACGGATGTTCCTTATCCAGTGACGCAAAATGGTTCCGGATTTCCCGGTGATCTTCCTGGGGTATTCTTGGGAACAGTTTTTTACCAATAATATCCTGACGGGATTTATTAAAGTACCGGCAGTAAGCGTCGTTAACGAAGATATGCGTTCCATCGGGCAGGAATCTCGCGATCAACTCTGTCTCGCTCTCAACGACATCCCGGTATATTCGTTCGCTCTTCCGGAGCATTTCTTCTGTTTCTTTGCGTATGCTTACATCCCGCACGATTGCCTGAAGCAGCGTCTTTCCTTCAATTGTTACCTGGCTGAGGGTTACCTCGGCATAAAAGGGAGTGCCATCCTGGCGTGTAAATAACCACTCGAAAAACTGCGGGATGCCACGTTGTGCCGAAGAAATTTTTTCCAGCCCTTTTTGTTCAGAACTTGTCCTGTCGGGCTGCATTAACGGGGAAAAGTCTATAAATGACTGTCCAAGGATCTCTTCTTCTGTTGTGCACCCGAATACATCGGTTGCCCTTAAGTTGCACCTGGTGATCCGTGTGTCTTCCAGAAGCAGGATTGCATCGGGAGCACGTTCAAAGAGCAAGCGATACTGTTCTTCGCTTTCCTTAAGGGCTTGTTCGGCCCTTTTGTTCTCGCTGATATCATGGACAACTTCGATCGCGCCGGTAATATTCCCGTTTGTATCATAGAGCGGCGACGCGATGAAACAGAGAGAGGCACCTTTACCACCATAAAGCGTCGGCACATACATTTCAGAAATGAGTTTGTCGTCATTTTGCTGGATGGACGGGTATCCTTTTTCGGCCTCTTTATTTTCATGGAGTACGAGATCGAGCAGCATGGGTTGCCTTTTACCAAAAAACGGGATAGCATAGATGTAATCTGACTCCCCGGTTATGGTAGTTTTTTGCACACCTGTTATTTTTTCCATCGCTTTGTTCCAGGCGATCACCTTTCCGTCAATGTCTATTGCAAAGGTCGGCTCAGGGAGGAAATTTATGATATCCGACAGCCGTCGTTCGGAGTTTTTGATCGCTTCACGGGCCTGCCTTCGTTTGACTACCCTTTTAATGTTCTGGGCAAGTTCGTCGAACTGGGATCTTGGATCAAGGCCTTTATTGAGATAAAAATCTGCACCGTTATTAAGAGCCGCGATGACGACATCTTCCCTTCCCTTTCCGGTAAAAATAATAAAGGGAATATCGCCGAATTCTGTGTGGACATGCTTGAGAAACGTGATGCCATCCATCCCCGGCATCTGGTAATCAGATATAATGGCATCATAGGATTTTATTTTGTCTGTTTTCAGAATTTCATTGGCAGAAGTAGATATGTCGAGGGTGAATTCCTTGGATTTTTCCAGAAAAATCTTGGCTATCTCAAGGAGCACCGGTTCATCATCGACATACAGTACCTTATACATACATTTCTTCCCTGCCGGCAGATCTCTGATAGTGACTGATGCAGTATTGCTGTCGTTTGGTTATAAATTGGTGCAAAGCACCGATGCAATGCACCGTCTTAAAATTTCGAACGCCCGTCGGTTAAAAATTCATTCCTGCCAGGCAACGGCAATTTCATAAAAATCAACGATCTGCGGTAAATACCCGGATTCGGGAATCCGGCCATACGGGGCAGTCCCTCCGGCTTCAGATTTTTTATCAAAATTTCCTGAGACTGGAGGGGATCGTTCCACCCTCAGCCAAAGATATATTCAAAGAAGGTCCCCGGCGTACCGGATTACATTCTTTAATGTCTTGACCCGTGCATACCATTTATCGTCAGATTCTATGGCAATCCAGGGAGCGTACCGGGTATTGGTTCGTGCCATCATCTCATTAACTGCCGGTTCATAGAGATCCCATTTCTCCCGGTTTTTCCAGTCATCCTGGGTAATCTTGTAGTGCTTGAGGGGATCTGCTTCCCTTTGTCTGAACCGTTTCAGCTGTTCATCTTTATCAATCTCGAGCCAGAACTTGACGATCCCCCCGCCGCTGCTGGAAACATAGTCCAGCTCCATCTCGTTTATTTCCCTGTATGCCCGCTGCCACTCCGGTTCTGAACAGAGCCCTTCAACACGCTCGACCAGGACCCGTCCGTACCAGGAGCGATCGAAAATGGCAAAATGCCCGGCTTTCGGGAAGTGACGGATGAACCTCCAGAGATAATGGTGATCCTTCTCATAATCGTTCGGGGCTGAGACCGGCACAACGTTATATCCCAGGGGATTCATGTGA
>JBGOZZ010000253.1:0-3044 GCA_041480465.1 Methanoregula sp.
ATAAGCCGATATACGATCCGTAAGACGATGGACCAAAGAATAAAAACCGTGTTCTTCCTGATGCTTGCATGCGCAATTGTGCTCTCGTTTACTGCGCATATTTTTGCAGTTTTCCCCTTTGATCTGAAGATTTCCCATGAACTGCAGGAAGAGAAAAACCCGGTGTTCGCTTTAGTTATGCAGGGGGTAAGTGCAATCGGGGACGCCTGGATCGGAATTGTAATGATCGGGACAGTTTCGGCTTTTTATATTGCCAGGCGCCAGTTGCTGGAAGCTGGTTTTATTCTTGCCACCTTGAGTAATTTCGTGCTTACCTCATTTCTCAAAGTGTTGGTTGCCCGTCCGCGTCCTCCATATTTTTTCCTGGATCCGGCCAATATCTTTCAGTCCGTCAACCAGTATAGTTTCCCGAGCGGGCATGTCCTCTTTTTTGTCGTCTTCTTTGGTTTCATCGCGTATCTTGCGTGGCTTCACCAGACCGGATTTGCCCGGATAATTATTATTGCAATCTGCAGTGCCCTTGTCATGCTCATCGGTCCTTCACGTATATATCTTGGGGCACACTGGGCAAGTGATGTAGTGGGAAGCTATATAATCGGCGTCTTGTGGCTGTCCGTGCTGATACTCGGATATCAGCTGGTATCGCGCAAAAGAACCCCCGGGTTAACGGGCAACTGACGTTCATCCGACAATAGATCCCGAAATCTTTGTTGGGATTCAGATCACTTCAGGAATTGAATATCTGTCGTGGGACAGATAACGCGAAATCCAGATGTAATGATCAGATAAGTGCGGGAATGACCGTTAAAAGCAAACAGATGCTGACCGGAATGACCAGATTGTCATCAACAGGGGAAAACAGTTCGATAATTCCTGCGATGACAGCAACGATAAGAGCCCCGTGAACCGGAATGAACAGGAGCAGGACAAGGAAGGTGACAAAAATCCCCGTAACTGTCCCCTCTCCGGATTTTCCGTTATAGATACGTGTCCTGCCAAACCTGGTACCTGCAATGGCTGCAACCCCGTCCAGAACTGCTAACGACACAAGTGCCGGTACTACTACCGCGACCGGGAAAAGGATAACGCAGGCAAGCGCACTCACTGCAAAATATAACGCACCTTTTCCCGGTAAAGGATCACACCGATCAACATAGTTCAGGACTGCCGAGAAGACGGGAAGTGTATAGCCACGGAGGATCAGATCAATAAGGATCAGGCCAAAAAAGAGACCGCCGGCAAGAACCGCCATTGCAGAAGTATGGTCGAGGACAAGGACTATCCCCGCAATACCCAGGCCGAAGATTACATGGATAAGTTTTCGCGCCAGCTCCTGCATCGTGGATAATTGGTGAAACGAACGGTAAAAAGTTCCGGTTCTCTCAAAATCAATGGGATCATGTACAGGATTTCCAGAATACTCTACAATTCTCGTTTCTTTAGTCTTATGGGGGAATTCTACAAAGCCGTATTTCGCCGGTTTAATCTATCGGATTCGTTTTTAAAGATGAACTCTCCGATGTGTAAAAGATCTGATTATCGGTTTTGAAAGGGTTTGGGATGATAGACCATTGGAGGTGAAAGATTATAGTGTTGGGATGCGACGGGTGAGTTCAGCCCAGTCGCTGCCAATGGACTTTTTTATGAGGGTTTTTACGCCAGCGAAGGCAGGGGCAGGCATCACCATCTGCCAGATACGGGTCATGTTCTCACGATCATCGTGCCCGATTAAGGGGAACAACCAGGCTACTACTTCCGGGAACCGTTCCTGAGGAATCATGCCGGCCATAATACCCAACGCCTTTCCCTGCTCGGGCAGGGAGATTCGTTCCCTGAAAATCCGGTAGAGATGAGTATCTTCCTTGTCCAGGTGTATATCCAGATGAAAACGAAATGCAGCCGTAGCCCGGGCAGTTTTCAGGGAGTCGCGTACAGAATAAGACGTGTTCAATTCGTCAAATGCCGAGTCCAGGCCACGGTGATCTATCATATACGCTTCAGCAACCAGAGGGGCGACATTTTCGACTGCGGGAAAGACAGCTGCCTCTTCTCCCCTGGCATGCCAGACCAGTATTTCGTTAAAGAACCGAAATCGTTCGATGGTAACAGCGAGACCTTCCTTTCCCTTTGCTGAGTCTAATGCGGCGGAGTCGATACGCTCCATATCATTCCTGAACGCATTGTGAAACGCCCGTATCGCATCAACAGGTTCTGCCATGTGAATTCATCCGGCACAGTCATTAATAAATATTTCCTGGTTCACAGAACGGGCGTCTCCATCTGCCCGGCATCAGATGTCACAACCGTCACAAGGTTTGTCTGGAAATTCCTGACAAATGATCTGCAACCGGCCGTATGGTGGTACCACGGTGTGCTGCAGTGTCGTGAAGAAATACTGATAAGCATATCAGAAGCTATGGTGAGGTATGGATTTCTTTGACTCGGCATACAGGGGCACACCTCCCTGGGACATCGGGCGGCCCCAGAAGGAGTTCGTTGAGCTGGTCCGGATGGGAGAGATAACAGGATCTGTCCTGGACATAGGATGCGGGACGGGGGAGCATGCCCTCTTTTTTGCAGGGGAAGGGTATGAAGTGTGGGGGATCGACTCTTCCCCCCTTGCGATCGAGAAGGCAAAGGAGAAGGCTGCAGGAAGAGGACTCCACGTGCATTTTCTTGTCCTGGATGCACTGGACCTCTCCCGGCTCAACAGGAAGTTCGATACCGCCACCGATTCAGGGCTCTTCCATACCCTGTCCGATGAAGACCGCCCGCTCTTCGTGGATAACCTTGAAGCCATCCTGTCTCCAGGCGGGAAATACTTCATGCTCTGCTTCAGCGACCAGGAGCCCGGCGGATACGGCCCGAGGAGGATAACACAGAGAGAGATACGGGACAGCTTCCATGATGGGTGGTCCATCAATTACATCAGGGCCGCGACTTTCGAGAGCCGCACCCGGGCCGAAGGACCCCGTGCCTGGCTCTCGTCGATATCAAAAAACTGACGAATTGGTGACTGGATCGCATGCAAGGATGGGTTCAGA
>JBGOZZ010000254.1:0-3040 GCA_041480465.1 Methanoregula sp.
CCCGGCCATTCACGAATAATTCAACAGATGGTGAACTGGTAATTGCAGCTGGTACAATCGACCAGCTGGTAATCACTCAGAACGGAGGGCACATGAATGTGTATACTGATACCGTCACTATTTTTATGCCCGCCCAGGTTGCACAGGAACTGACGCTTCAGAAGGGAGATGTGATTTCTGTCTATGGGATTGTCCAGACATATCGAGGGAAAAAAGAGATTGCTGTGAGTTCTGTAAACGATATCTCTGTTAATCCTGAAAATGCCAAGTAATGGTTTTTCAGCCAGTAACTGAACTATCAGATATCAGCAACCGATATTTTTACTTAAGTTGCCTGTTATATCCAAGACTTCCCGAGTGGACAGAAACTCCCCTCTATACATTGGCAGAAGCGTCAGTTCTCTTTTTCATCATCTCATTTTTTATTGTATCAAGGGCTTTTTGTGCAGTATCTCGCACTTCACCATCTTCATCCAAGAGCGCCTCAGTCAAGCCTGCAACTGCGCGTTCATCTGCGATATTGCCCAGAGCCCAGGCAGCAGTTTTCCTGACCGATTTTTTTTTATCCTTCAGAAGAAGGAGAAGGGGATCGACAGCACGTGAATCCCGGAGTTTTCCCAGTCCCCATGCCGCGCCTGTACGGAGCCATTTATCCTCAGATTTCAATGCCGTTATCAGAGGCTCAACTGCACGGAGATCCCCGAGTTTTCCCAAAGATTTTGCCGCGAGCCACTGGACATCAACATAAGGATCATTGATCGCCTCCAGAAGTGGTTCTACCGCTGTTTCATCCCCCTCATCTCCCAAGGCTTCTGCAGCCCGCCAGCGGTAGTTGAGATTGGGATTTTTGAGCAGTGCGATATATCCTTTAATACGCAGCTTTTTACGCTCTTGGTCTGCCGCAATCTCATCGGGGGTCGGTTCAGTGGAAGTTTTATCCCCCACTACCTGCGTTTCTGGATTATCCATTCCCGTTCCTCAACAGCCACCCATACGTGATACCGGACTATTAAGGTTTTCAATAGTAGCGGGTTAAAAACAAAATCCCGGTGAAAAATGATACTATATAAAAAAACAGGAGGAGAAAAAAATCAAGGTATAATTTATGGAATTATTTCAAGGTTTACTGACAAATTTCTTACTGAATGGGTCAGTACACCCATACTGATCACATCTATATCGAGAGCAGCATACTGTGCGAGAGAATTTTCATCGATGCCACCTGAAAGTTCAATAATTACATGATCCCTCAGACCATCGTTTTTCAGTACCCTGATGGTCCGTGCAATCTCGCCCGGATCCATATTATCAAGCATGATGATATCCGCGCCCGCTTTTGCCGCGAACAGGGCATTTTCAGGTGTTTCTATTTCCACTTCGATTTTTTTGTAGGCGCTACTCTCTTTCGCTGCCTGGATAGCGATACCAAGGGGAACCAGTGCCAGATGGTTGTCTTTTATGAGTACTCCGTCGCTTAAATTCATACGGTGAGGATCGCCGCCGCCAATCATGACTGCCTTCTTGTCCAGAACCCGGAATCCGGGGCATGTTTTTCGTGTTGCCGCTATGCGGCAGGATGGATTGACCGCAGATACGATATCTGCCATTTTTTTTGTCAGCGTAGCAATACCACTCATTCTTCCGATGATATTGAGGGCAGTCCGTTCTACAAGCAGTATCTTCTTTGCAGCCCCGCTGAGTACGAGGAGTGAGTCATTCATGTGGACCGTATCACCGTCTTTTGCGAGATGCTTCACGGAAACACCAAAATGGGAAAAGAGTTCAGCTGCTTCATCAAGACCTGCGATGATTCCATCCTGCTCTGCCCGTATTACTGCACCACAGGTTATATCAGGGATAACGGCAGAAGATGTCACGTCCCCGGTCGGGGCATCCTCCTCAATGAATCGCAGCAGATAATTGAGAACTACCATACAGACTTTCACCGCTTATATCACAGTTATGTTCCCACGATTATCGGATCATTGAAATTATTCAGGAGCGAGAGGATAGAGAGGGCAGCAAGGTAGCTTGTGGCTGAATGACCGGGACTGGGAATATTTGTCACTTTGATGTAGGTTTCTCCAAAGCTGCCTTCAATGAACAGTTCGTGAACATTACGGTTGACTGACGGGTCAACCCAGAGCTCCACATTGGTATCTTGCCCTGCAGCCAAACTCATGGCAACGGATACGTTGACATTTTTTGGAAATGCCTTGATACACTCGTTGGCTTTCCCGGAAAATATGAGCCTTTTATGTTCAGCATTAATACCGAGCGAGGCGGGACTTTTAGTGGTTCTCAAAAGTAACCGTGTGATCTCTGAAATCCTTCCTATCTTGAGATTATCGAGCCCAAAAATCGCCCCGCTCGGGATATGAATTTTATGTCCTGCCATTTTGGCCTGTTTTCGGATCTCGTCCCGGAATACAGAATCGGAAAGCGCACCGACGCTCATGATCACCAGGTCTTTGTCATGGGACAGTACCCGCCCTGCATAGCTTTTCACGGCACTGACTGATGCCGCTTCTACCACAACATCGATATCCGCAGTGACAAAGGACTCAAAATCTGCATATGGGTGTGCACCAGAAATCTCCGCGATCTCCTTGGCCCGCTCAAATACCAGGTCGTAGACCGCTGTTATAGTAAAAGCGCCTCCGTGCTGTGCGATGATATGCCCGATATTTCCGCAGCCAAGCAGGCCGATTCTCATCATGATAAACAGATTAAGGGTGCCATTGGTTAAGTGTTGTGCTCGCGTGATGAAGTGTGAGAGGAAAAACCGGTCAATCCCTTCTGGTCCGGTTCGGAGTATTGGCCATCTATTACTCATTCCGGTTTTCATCTGTTAGTTCAACATTTTTTATTGAAGTACGACCAATGTGATCTTTGTTGGCAGAAACATGGTAGAAACACCAAAATCAGGGTGCGGGAATATCGCGGAAAGCGATATCCTGGAAAAATTTCGCCACATGAACATATATATTGAGACCTATGGGTGCCGTTATAACTTCGGTGATACAGCAAAACTTATCGA
>JBGOZZ010000255.1:0-3039 GCA_041480465.1 Methanoregula sp.
ACCCAATCATGGAAAAAAATAATGAATCAAAGAATTTTATCCCGGTCGGGTGGAGTAAAAATGCCACGACTACGCCAAAAATAACCATAAACGCAATATTGTGGAATGTTCCATGGTGAATCGAGCTGCCATCAAGAAGTAACCTGATTCCGAAACTGCGAAGCACAGGATTTGCTATTTCATCCAAATCGGGAGCAAGTGCACAAAGTATGATTATCCATGAATGGTCTCTCCCGGTATAGTTATAAAAAACCATACCGACAATGATTGCAAGTGCACCGGAGTAAATAATATGCTCAGCTATCATGATTCTGGGGGAATACAAAATTCGTAATAAAGTTACATTCCATCGTATAAATTATCCATCGAACGCTGGTCTCTTTCATACCACAGGCAGGTGACAACAATACTGACCCCACTCCCCACGACGTACTCCTGTTATCCCCTGTTACACGGAGTCAGTCCGCGCCCACGATGCTGCCGGCTTCCCTCGACGTGGTCGCGATGGTCTCCGGGAAGGACACGATGATATTTTTTTAACATTTTAAAAAAAAATAAACTACTCCACGGAGGTCGGATGAACCTGCATTTTTCAAGCTTGATGGAATCTCTCAGGGAAGGGATAAAAAAAACCGGGGCCAGTCGATGCTACTTCCCTTTATCTTCTGAAACGCTGGTGTCAATAACCGCTGCCACCCTTCCCACCAGGCCTCCTTTCAGACGCACCTTTATGCCGAGAGCGAATGGGTCAGGATTTCCTGTATGATTCCCCGGGTTTTTTTCCCGCTGCGCTGGTCTTCTTTTTTAATAATATCCACGGTCAGGCCAACCCGTACCAACCCTCGTTGCTGTCCGTTTCTTCCTGGTTCCATGATGGTCGTTTTCCCGCTCTGATCTGCTGCCTGATAGTAATTCGGTTCCTGAAAGAAATATCAGGCCCTGAAATCGGGAGTGTCATACATCCCGATATGGTCAGCAAGCGTCCCGCTCATCGTCGACCATCCATGCTGCTCTCCGCTCATCTGAAGGCTGACAGCAGTTTCGTACTCATTCGAGCCCGGCTCAAAGATGTGCCAGGTGTTTCTGCCACCAAGCGTTTCAGTGATATTTACCATTGCGCCGGGCGCTGCATCGTAATCAGCATACATTGAAGTCACGTAACGATAGCACACAGGGCTCCCCCGGATTGCAGGGCCCGGGGCACAGGGGATCTGCCTGATCTCCCCGGCCGGGCGGAACAGGGCGCTGTTATTGAGCGGGTCCCGGGTATCAATCACCGCGTCTGATGTGAGGTCTGCTGCTATCCTGATTGTGGCCGGGCCTGTTCCCGGGGATGGAGTGATCACCGGCGTGGTAATCTTCACCATCGTTGCCTTACCGGTATCATAGAGCGTGACCTGCCAGTCGTCGGGTATTCCGGCAATATCCCGGGCACTGAACCCGGCCACAACCGGGGAATTGCCGGACGGATCTGCCGGAACCGGGATAAAAAGCGTGACATTGGAGAGCGGGGAGTCCGTTGTGATGGTGCAGGTATAGGAATAGGAGCCGGAAAGCGATGTACGGTATGCCTTTTCTACAAATACCTGGTAGGAGAATACGGAAACTGATGCAATAAGGATGACCAGCAACAGCCCGAGTGACAGCCTGATAATTTTATCCATGAATATACCTTCTCCCCCGGGGGATGCCGGCCATTATGCTCAGCCGGATTCCCGCTCTTTGGTACAGGAAGTATTGACTGAGCGCGATTGAATACCTGTCGATGATACCATGCTGATACTCCCTGCGTGGATCACCATGCCTTTATGGTTGTGAGAAAAAGCAGATACTATGGATACCCTGCCGTCCCTTGTGCTCGGGAACGTCACCCTCCCCTCAGGGCGCGTCGCAGATATTTCGCTTGCTGATGGAAGGGTGGCTCATGTGGGCGCACACCGGATGAATGCACCACACCTGGATTGTACCGGGCTGCTCGTGCTGCCGGCTGCGATCGATATGCATGTGCATATGCGGGGAGGTGTCCAGTCGGCAAAAGAAGACTGGAAGAGCGGCAGTATGAGTGCCCTTGCAGGTGGAGTGACTGTGGTAGTAGACCAGCCCAACACGGCCCCCCCCATCACGACTCCTGAATCCCTGCACGATCGCGTCCGCGATGCACAGAAGGACTCGTACTGCAGCTTTGCTGTCAACAGCGGTGTCACGCCGGATACACCCCTGGAGAGCATGTGGCAGGAGGGTGCCATGGCATTTGGCGAGACATTTTTTGCGTTATCCAGTTATGGGGATGCAATCAGTGATGCAGCGTTGCGCCCGGCACTCGAACGCATTCATGCACTTGGTGCTCTTGCCACCATTCACGCCGAGACTATTGATGAAGGAGAGGATACCGATCTGGTTTTCCATAACCAGGTCCGCTCCCCTGACGGTGAACTGAACGCAGTAAAAGCGGTCAGCCGGTTGAATCCGGGCGGATGCCGCCTGCACTTCTGCCATCTCAGCACGAAGAGATCAATAGATGCAGCAACGGGTTCCGTCGAAGTAACTCCCCATCATCTCTTCCTGTCCCTGGAAGACTTCGACACCGCGGATCCCTTCGGGAAAGTGAACCCGCCACTCCGCACCGAAAAGGAGCGAAAACAACTCTGGGGGAGGTGGGAAAGGATTGATGTCATCGCATCCGATCATGCGCCACATACCCGGGAAGAAAAGGCACAGGCATTTTCCACAGCACCTTCCGGCATCTGCGGTATTGAAACCATGGTGCCGCTCCTCCTGGCGAGGGTCATCGACGGGAAGATCTCCCTGCAGTCAGTCATTGAGAAAACCTCTTACAAGCCGGCGGAGATCCTGGGGCTTCCCCGTGCGGGCTTCAGTGTCGGGGATCGCGCTGATTTTGCTTTTTACAGGAAAATTCCCGCCCCGGTAACGCCGGAAATGCTGCACAGCAAATGCGGCTGGACACCATTTGAGGGGCACCTGGCCCTCTTCCCAACCACCGTCATCCGGGGAGGTAAGGTCGTGTACCAGGACGGGGAG
>JBGOZZ010000256.1:0-3034 GCA_041480465.1 Methanoregula sp.
AGCAGAAGACGCCCTGCGAAAAGCCCATGATGAACTTGACAACCGGGTCCGGGAAAGGACTGCAGATCTTGATATCGCGGTCAAATCCCTCAGCGCAGAACGGCAACGGCTCTATGATCTCCTTGAGACACTCCCGGTGTACGTACGTCTCCTTACCCCGGATTACCACATGCCCTTTGCCAACCGCTTCTTCCGTGAACGGTTCGGTGAATCTCATGGCCGATGCTGCTATGACTTCCTGTTCGGTCGCACTGAGCCCTGCGAGATATGCGATACATACACTGTCCTGAAGACCAGAGCCCCTCATCACTGGGAGTGGACGGGACCTGACAAGCGAAATTACGATATCTATGATTTCCCCTTCATTGATACCGACGGATCTTTCCTCATCATGGAGATGGGTATCGATGTCACCGAGCGCAGGAAGGCAGAAGCGGAACTGGAAAAGCATCGCGATCATCTGGAGGATTTAATCAGTCAACGGACCGTCGAGCTGGAATCCGCAAACACGCAACTTCAGGAAGAAATCTCGAAACACAACCAGGCAAAAGAAGAACTGCTGGGAAAAAACGAAGATCTCAATGCTGCCTATGAGGAGATTAGCTCTTCCCGGGAAAAACTGCAGCAGACCAATGATGAGCTTATCAAGTCGGAAGAAGAGTTGCGAAAAACAAGCCAGTATCTCGAAAACCTGATCAATTATGCCAACGCTCCCATCGTTGTCTGGGACCCACACTTCGTGATCACCCGGTTCAACCATGCGTTCGAAGAACTTATAGGCAGGACAGCGGCGGAGATCATCGGGAAGCGGCTTGAGGTACTTTTCCCGCAACGATATCTGGACGCTTCGATGGAGATCATCAGGAAGACCATGAACGGGCAGCGGCTCAAAGTCGTTGAAATTCCCATCCTCAATCGCAAAGGTGAGATAAGGGTTGTTCTCTGGAACTCGGCGACCCTTTTTGAACCTGACGGTAAAACTATCCAGTCGACAATTGCGCAGGGCAATGACATTACCGAACGCAAACTGGCTGAAGCAGAACTGGCAAAGAGGAATGAGGAACTCAATAGTGCAATTGATGAGCTCACCCGCCAGGGGGATGAACTTGGCGAAGCGTTAAAAGAGAGAGAGATCCTGCTCTCCGAGATCCACCACCGCGTAAAAAATAACCTGACCGCATTCATCTCGCTGCTCAGTCTCAAGGGGTCATATGACGATACCCCCGCAGGCAATGCACTCAAAAAAGATCTCCAGAACAGGGCACGCAGCATGGCACTCATCCATGAGACATTATACCGGACAGGAAAGTATTCGCAGGTCGATATGGGAGAATACCTGTCCCCCCTTATTCACCAGATTGCGCTCAGCTATGACCCCTCCTCAACGATAAGAATTGACGTGATTGCAGATGGTGCAACTCTTGATCTCAACCGGGCAACACCCTGTGGGCTGATCGTTACGGAGCTCGTCACGAATTCTTTCAAGTACGCGTTCCCGGAATCATTCAACTGCATGAAAATGCGGTCTGGACCGTGTACAATCCGCGTCTCACTGAAACGTGACGGGGAAGACTATTGCCTGACGGTCAGTGATAACGGGATCGGGCTTCCTCCGGGATTCGATATCAGGACAGCACAGAGCCTTGGCCTGAGACTCGTGTACTTTTTAGCCAGACACCAGCTGAAAGCCAGGATTGAGTTGAGGACTGACGCCGGATCTGAGATCACCTTCCGGTTCAGTGACCCACATTCTATCAAAGGACTATCATGACAGCAAAATCAATTCTCATAGTAGAGGATGAAGGACTCATTGCCCTCCACCTCATGGAAATCCTGACAAACGCCGGCTACAGGGTTTTAGAGCCCATGGCATCCGGAGAAGAGGCTTTGAGGCACCTGGAGGAGAGATCCCAACCGGACCTTATCCTGATGGATATTACGCTCGATGGTTCTCTGGATGGTATAGAGACCGCCCGGCAGATCCGGAAAAGGTATGCGATTCCGGTCATTTTCCTTACTGCTCATTCAAATAGTCTTATCACAGCCAGAGCAAAAGAAGTCTCTCCGTGTGGATATATCGTCAAACCTGTTATGGAAAAAGATCTTCTGGAACACGTTGAGAGAGCATTGCGTGCGTAGCTCCCGGAATACCTGCTGACATGCAATTCATCCCTCATTGAAAGGCATAATTTTGGTGTGCGGCTTAACAACCCACAGTTTCCCATTTTTTTGCCGGTTCAAAACACGTATCATTACGGCCCGCCAACATCAGCGAAATTCATGGATATCATTCTCGAGGTCCTTATCGGCATCGGCATTTCGATGGACTGTTTTGCCGTTTCACTCGCACTCGGAACGACACACCAAAGAATAAACTCCGGGATACGGCGGTCACTATTGCGCTCTGTTTTGGCATATTCCAGACGGCTATGATTTCCGGGTTTGAGGTGACTTTAAGGATCTCCCGGATGAACGATTTGGGAGTTTTTGCCATTCTCGATGCAAACGTGTAGTGGCAGCCTGGTGCCTGATTCAGACCTCCCTTAACGAGTTTCTGCGTGTTCATGGTGAACCTCATTTATCCTTACATAGTTGAGAGGACAAGCCGATAAAGTGATCAACAGTTTACCTTTTTGATCCATCCCATGAGATTTTGCCACTGCTGTTTTCATTTCATGTACCATCTGGCATTCCGGTACATGACGGGATGAAGGAAATTAACGATAGCTGGCGCCTGATACTGACCGTTGACACAGGGAATCTGGTAACAAAAACATCATCCGCAGGTATATCCCGCGAATGAGAAAAATAACAATTATCAATGGCAGACATAGTGGAAATGAAGACTATTCGATCCGATCAACCTGGCTGATCCTGTAGTCAGAGACTTTCTCCGATGGCAGCAGGATGATTTTAAGGGCCGGTTCGTCTGCAGGAAACCTGACTAACACTCTGAATAATCAGGCTCCTGGACAAAATAATTGAGATGAAGTCAGGATTATTTCCTTTCCCCGAGTCTCTTTAAGATTAAATA
>JBGOZZ010000257.1:0-3028 GCA_041480465.1 Methanoregula sp.
ACCGAGCAGCCAGGCCAGGTCCTGCAGGTCTTCGGCGACGTGACGGGGCTGGGCATACCGGGCGGTACAATCGATTCCATCACTTTTACGGTTGGTCTTCTCGACGTCCATAACTCCGTTGACATGGAGCAGCTTTCTATCGTCTATGCAGATGCAATCCGGACAGAAACTCTCCATCCGGTTAATGGTTACCACGACGATCCGCCGAAGGGTTACTGGGGGATCATCCGCGTGGAAAACGAGGTCGGTAGTCCTAATAACCGGCTTGATAATGAAGAGCGGTTTGTCATCCGCATAAACCCGACAGCGCCTCTTGTTCCCCGGCAGATGATCGCAATTGACGTGAAACCTTCCGGCAGCCGTTCAATGACAATACGAAGGGTCGCCCCGCCAACGATTCTCGCAGATAATGTTCTTTCCCCTTTATAGGTCCGCAATCGACCTGCCAGGTACTTTTTGAAACCCAAAAAACTTCCTGGATACTGCAGCGATCCGGTAGCCCGGGGGCATTAAAACCGGTATTTTATACATCCTGCCCATCCATAAAGAACAGGCATGACTTCCGGATAGCCTGCAGGGACCAGTTGAAACATCAATGCATCTGCATGACGGGATGAAAATACTCATATCCTTTCACCAGGATCTTTTGTGTATGGATCTCTTCATTCTCCGGCATGGAAAGGCAGGGAAGTCTTCCGGTGGGCCTGATGACGCTGCACGGGCACTCACCCGGGAAGGAAAGGATGAGATTAAACGGGTGGCGCAGTGGATGAAAGCAAAAAATTTCAGGTTCGACGTAATTGCCACAAGCCCCCTGCAACGCTCCCTGAAGACTGCAACGATTGTTGCTTCTGTGCTTGGCCAAAAAGACATACTCGCTGTCTGGAATGAGCTTGCCCCCGGCGGGGATCCCGATACGGTGTGCTACACTGCATCACTTCAGGGAACCAATGCAGTAGTGCTTATCGTCGGGCATGAACCGGCATTATCCATGCTCATAAGTAAGATCATCTGTGGTGATGTGAATGCTTCAATCGTCATATCCAAAGGAGGCCTGGCAAAAATCAGGAATTATTCCTTTGAGACCCATCCGTCCGGTGAGCTTCAATGGTTACTCACCCCAAAGCAGATGCTGGAGATGTAGTGACTCCATACCTGCATGATCTGCCAGCAGTGCCGGAATATACAGGGGTCTTACAATCGATTTTATTTTTAACGAGGGGATGCTTACATGGTCACTATGGTTTAATACCGTCAGCGGTTGTCATCTCTTACCTGCATTTTTCTTCCGCACGTCGGGCATTGGTACACCGAGTTGCCATGCCCATCAGTCCAGACGCGTATCATCTGTATCCCGTCATGGTTGTTATCGCAATAGGGTTTCTGGAATTCTGCCATGGAATATCCCTCTGGATGAACAGGAGTGTTGATTATAAGAATTTATTTTTATTGAACCTGTATGGTACATGAGTTTTCCCGCTTTTCACGTTCGTTATCAGAACCAATGCCAGGAATAATGCAGTATATACAGCAAAAAAAGAAAAAACACGACAACAAAGGCAATTATTGCAACAATATCCAGACTATCTGATATCAGGAACCTGCGCTTCATGTATGGTATTTTTTAATACGGTGCTATTATTTATCAACTTCCCTGAAGGTGCTGCCAATACAGATCGAGACCCTGTCAACAAGTTCCTGCAAAGAATTGAATTGCAATGACCCCTGCACTTTCACGCTTCGCTTAACCCGTATTCATATTCACGGAATTCCTGTAATCGTGCATGGAGCCCTCCAGCTGCTTTGCGATCTGCCATCACTGCAACCATGCATGGGTATACTTTGGCTCCAGGGTTGCCAGCCTGCAACGGACTCGCAAACCGGTCAGGGTACAATGCCCGCGATGCCATAATAAGGTGAAGCTGGATGCACGGAATGCGAGATAGGTGGAGATGTGAGCAACCGTTACGAAGGTCACCCGCTGATGGGTCTGCCTGAGGCACAGCGGACCGGGGATGTTTTCAGATTTTTTAGGTACAGGACATACGCAGCGGTGGCGCCCCGTCGGGGCGGTGGCGTTTATCGCATATCGGCATACAAGTTACCAACACTTCAGCATATCTAATACTATGATTCTCATGGAAAAACACCAATTCACAGGTGGACGCTCTTAAAGGATGATACATAATTACCTATTCTTTGTTAGTATCTTTACGGAACATGACCACAACCGCAATCACGACAATCATCAGTACTACACCTGCTGCCAGGAGAATATCCATCGCAGACAACGTGTGAATCTTCTGCAGGACCGCAGGAAATCTTCCGGTCTTCCCTGCCGTGACGATGATGCTGGTCGTATTATCTGCATAATCCTGCAGTTTTACGGAAATAGTATGCGTCCCTGCGGAAAGTCTGGAGATGGTTGCCGGGCTCACCCCTTTGAAGCCGTCATCAATGTAAATCTCAGCCCCCGGCGGATCTGAGGTTACAGCGAGCGAACCAGTACGTGCAGCTGTTGTTACAAGGATGGCATTAATCGCAGCTGTTTGTCCTGATCCAAGCGAGACCACCTGGCTCCAGTCATCGTACCCCTGGAGCGAGACAGACACTTCATGGATACCCGGCAGTACATCTGGAATAACGGCGGGTGCTGCGCCTCTCTGCCTGCCATCAAGGTTGACTGTCGCCCCGGGAGGGACAGAGGTGATGGCAATCGATCCATACGAGAGAGATGGACGGGTTGTTGGTTCCGTGACGCTCTTTGTGAGCGTCGCGCCGATTGTTGCCGGGGTCGAGGGTTCTATGATGAAGTTCCTGATATAGTCATTATACCCTGCCCTTGTAAGCAGGAGCGTATGACTGCCGGTCGCAGTATCCGTCAGCGTCACGGGAGTTATTCCCTTAACGACATTATCAATAAATACCGTAGCATCCGGAGTTGAGGAGATAGAAAGTGTTCCTGCAGTAGCAGTAACCGTGATATAACTGAGTCTGTCTGCCCGGTTGACCATCCCCGTGCACGAAT
>JBGOZZ010000258.1:0-3023 GCA_041480465.1 Methanoregula sp.
GCATAATCAGGTCCTGAAAAAAATCAGCCCGTGGTCTGGATTCTCTCCAGAAGGAGTTCTTTCCCGAAGATCTTTTCAAATGCTTTTTTTTCGGCCTCGACGCCCCAGATTTCCAGCTGGCAGTCACCGCGGGTGACCACTTCGAGAATTACCGAGTTCTTATCCACGCGGGAAAAACGCACATGCTGCACCAGCGCTGTATGACTCCGGTCAAGGCTTTCTCCGAGACGAATAAACGTGGTGAGTATCCCGAGAGAATTCCGCTCGTGAGAATCAAGCTCAAGTACTTCCGGATCTTTTTTTCTCGGGGTTTTTTTCCGGTGAAACCGTGCGATATTGGCCATGAAACTGATTTCCTTTTGATCAAAACCAAGAAGTTCAGAATTTTTTATGATATAATATGAATGTGCATGATGATTCGTGTACGAGATGAAGGATCCGATATCATGCAGGAACGTTGCGTATTCAAGCAGTTCACGTTCCCAGTCACCAAAGGGGTGGAGTTTTAACTCTTTTGCCGAGTCAAACAATTCCAGCACGAGGCTCGTAACGGTCCGGGCATGGACTTCATTAATCCCGCAGGATCTTCCCAGTTGCAGCACGCTCCGCTGCCGCGGCGAGAGCTCCCCGAAGAGGGGAAATGCATCCATCCTCGAGCAGTAATCGACCAGAAGCCCATCCTGCAGGCCGCGTCCGGTAACCGTAATGGCATCGAGTGCCAACTCTTTCATGAACGTATCAAGAATAGCAGCCCCGGGAATGATGATGTCTGCACGTTCGGGATTCATACCCGGTATTTTCCTGCGCTGCTCAAGGGGAACCGAACAGAGCAGGTCAATAACTTTCCGCAAATCTTTGTATGTCAGGACCGATTCTCCGGAATTTTCGTTCTGGTGAAGGGTTTTCTGGGCGATTTCAAAAAGATTTATGACGGTTCCGGAACTGCCGACAGCAAGATCAGGTTTTTGTTCCTGTATCTTCCTGACTGAATGAATAATAGCATCTTTGATATGCTGCTGGACTTTCTTATACTGGTTATGGGATACAGGAGCGGTTATTGTTCCGCTCATATAAAGATTTGACAGCCGTATTGCCCCCAGCTTGAAACTTTCAAGGTACTGGTAGTTCTGTTCACCTCCCATCGCAATTTCTGTGCTTCCGCCCCCGATATCGATAAAAAAAGCCAGCCGGTTGCCAAGATGAATCCCCCGTGAAACACCAAGGTAAATCAGGCGGGCCTCTTCATGCCCGGAAATTACCCGCACATCCAGCCGGGCTTCCTGTCTTAAGAGATGGAGGATCTCCTGCTGGTTTGCTGCCTCCCGCATGGCAGACGTGGCAACGGCAACAAATTCGTCTGTTTTAAATGTCCGTGCAAGTTCTGTCAACTGCTTACAGACGATAATCAGCCGTTCAGCAGCTTCGGGGAGAATCTCTTCTTCTTCAAACTCTCCCTCGCCAAGCCGGACCTGTTGCTTCTGCCGCGAAAGAATGCTGTACGAGTGATTGGGGTTGAGCCTTACAACAAGGAGACGGACTGAGTTGGTCCCGATATCGATAAACGATACAATACGTCCGTTCGGACCGATCGCCTGTGTCTTCACCGGATCACCAGTGTCCGCTCAAATACCTGCCTGAACAGGTCTCCTTTTTCTGAAGCCCGTTCAATTTCTGCGGATGCATCCCGCATGGCTGATATTTCAACAACCGCCTCATGGGGACCTGAAGTGCAATGAACGGAAGTAATCGACCCGAGATGGAGCTCGTCCAGGCCGTCAGCAACCCGTATCAGGGAGGCCAGCATCCGGACGTTTTTTTGCTGTTCAGGTGACAGGAGGGAAAAAAATCCATCTGATTCCAGACGGACTTTTCCCCGGTGGGCACGGGAAACAATGCCAATCATCCCCCGGTCGATTATATCGACGGGAAGTGTATCATCAGATACGATTATCTCCCCGCTGCGTTTCGCGTGTCCTTTCTGCCCGTATTTCCAGCCGATGTCATGAAGTGAGCAGGCGCATTCAAGCAGGAACCGCTCGTGTGCCTGCATCTGGTGAAGAGGTTCTAGATCGTCAAAGATCCGGAGGGCAAGGGCGGTCACCGTTCGACTGTGTGGTATTCCTTCGGGAAACTGGCCTGAAAGTATGGATACCGAGGAGAGTATCGCATCAGCGCTGGGTGTATCGGGAAGCCTGAATCTCTCTTTTCTTCCTCCGGTCAGGGTCCCTCGGAGCTCATCCCAGAGACCTGCCCGCCTGACTGATTCCCAGTATCTCACAAATCTCCTGTATATTCTTTTCCGCTCCTTCTCCCGTTCAGATAAGAAGTGCCGGTAGCTGGTCACCCTGCTTTCCTGAATATCGGGGGAGGTAATGTCTGTTCCGGGTGATGTGCGTTCATCGAGCAGCATGGCCATCACCGTGTCAATCCAGACGTCACAATCATGGAGGTCACCAAGAATCTCCTGGATTTTTTTTACCCGTGCAAGAGGTTTTTTGAGATTCCGGCGGTAGACCGGGGCATACGTTTCCATAATGTACCTGAGTTTTTTTGCCGCGATTCTCATCGCGTGATGTTCCGCAACAGCATCCGGATTATACACCCAGCGTTCATACTGCAAAAGGAGATCGAGGCGCCTGGAGATGCGGGTTGCAGCAACCGCAGGGATTCCAGACGCAGCTGGTCTTGCCCGGGCTTGTTTTGCCCTAGTGAGCAGATCGGTGCATTCGACTCTCATATCCTCTGGTATCCCGCTCCTCTCCAGGTTTTCCAGGGCTGACAGAACGGCATTCTGGAGTTTCTGGCGCTTTTTCTGCAGCCGCGTGAGCAGGATGGTCTCTATGCCATCCGTCGGGAGCGGCGGCCGGGCACCGGGATCCGGATCATTTTTTTGTGCTCTCTCCTCCTTCAGGTGTAATAAAAACGCTATCTGGACGTCAGTATCCCGGGCATCACCGAGAGCCCGGGTAATCTGTTGCAGTTCCTGCATCCACCTGCGGAATTTTTTGGGGGGAAAACATGAC
>JBGOZZ010000259.1:0-3021 GCA_041480465.1 Methanoregula sp.
CCTCCCCACCGGATTAATTACCGGGCGAATCTCGCAGCACTGGCGATCACAGGTGTGGACCGGATTGTTGCGTTTGGATCAGCCGGATCTCTTAAACCCGTGATCACGCCCGGATCCCTTTTGATCCCTACTGATTACATCAGCCTGACCGATATCCCGTCCATCCACGATCATGCGACAGAGCATGTCCGCCCGGAGCTCTCAGCACACCTTGCAAAAGATCTCTTCACCCTTGTCCCAACCGCACGGTTCGGAGGCGTGTACGTGCAGACATACGGGCCCCGGATCGAGACGGTTGCCGAAGTGAACGCACTTGCACGGGTTGCTGATGTCGTGGGGATGACAGTTGCATCGGAAGCGACGCTCGCGTGCGAACTCGGGATGGAATTTGCAGCGCTCTGCACGGTTGATAATTACGCAAACGGACTGGGTGGTGAGGTACTGACCTTCGATCACATCCTCGCCACATCGAAAGAGTACTGCACCCGGACCGGGGAGATTGTAAAAAAGATCATCGGGCAGATGAGTTGATGCCATATGGAGACAGTGACAGAGATCTTTGAAAAGAAGCATTCGCTTCTGATCACCAACGTGGTGGCAGATGGGAAGGCTGTCGATATTTTTATTGACCAGACAGGGACCATTGGTGCCATCGGTGAAGACAAGCGGATGGAGCACAAAGGTGAGGCGGAGTTTATCATAGATGGCGACCGGGCGATCGCGCTCCCCGGCCTGGTGAACACCCATACTCACGCGGCAATGACCCTGCTGCGTGGATATGCAGATGATATGATCCTGCAGGACTGGCTCACGCAGAAGATATGGCCGCTCGAGGCACACCTGACCGGAGATGATGTATACCTTGGAACGCGCCTTGCCTGTCTTGAGATGATCCGGAGCGGCACGACCGCGTTTAACGACATGTATTTCTTTATGGATGATGCAGCCCGGGCGGTTGACGAATCCGGTATACGTGCAGTGCTCTCCTATGGGTTCATCGATCTCTTCGATGCAGACAAGCGCGAGATTGAATGCAAAGCGACCGAGAACCTTGTTGCACGTGTCCGGACTATGAAGAACCCCCGGATCAAGGCCTCTGCAGGGCCACACACGCTCTATACTGTCTCAAAAGAAGGGCTGGTATGGTGCGCGGAATTTGCACGGGAACAGAAGATCGGGATCCATATCCATCTCTCGGAAACGGACAAGGAAGTTCAGGACTGCATTGCCCGTTACGGCATGCGACCGTCAGCATTTCTTGATGCGTGCGGGATCCTTACCCCCAGGACAGTAGCGGCGCACTGCTGCTGGCTGGATGAAGGGGAATGCACCCTGCTGAAGAAACGGGGTGTAAGCGTATCGCACAACCCGGCCAGTAACATGAAACTTGCCACTCACCGCGCGATGCCCTACCCCTGGCTGTCAGCTGCCGGCGTGAATGTCTGTCTTGGCACCGATGGATGTGCCTCAAACAACAATCTTGACCTGTTTGAAGAGGCAAAGATCGCGGCACTCCTGCAGAAATTTTACTGGAACGATCCTACTATCCTCCCGGCGCATGAAGCCCTTGCCATGGCAACTGCACACGGGGCAGAAGCTCTTGGGTTTGGGACGGGAAGACTTGCGGTAGGTGCAGCGGCAGATATCGTGCTGGTAAACACCCGGAAGGTATGCAATACGCCGCTCCATAACGCCACCTCAAATCTCGTGTACTCCTGTAACGGCGGAGCTGTCGAAACGACGATCTGCGCCGGGAAGGTCCTGATGCTTGAAGGTGATATCCCCGGTGAAGCGGCAATAAGGGAGAGTGCTGCACTCGCAGCGTACGAGCTTGTCGGCCGTGCACGGAACGGCTGATATGTCCAGACCCGGACAAAAAAGGGCAGGGATATGGCTCTCTGTCGCCATTGTTCTGGTCCTGGTCGGTTACGTCATCGTTACCGGATGCCTGGGAACGATTACCTATCCCGGTTTTACGGGCGGTCAAACCCACCTTGCAGAGAACGAGGGAAAATTATCGGTATATTTTCTCGATGTCGGGCAGGGGGACTCTGCCCTCTTCCTCTATGGAAATAAAACAATCCTTATAGATGCCGGAGAGATTGACATGGGCGACCGGGTGGTCAGTGATTTAACATCACTGGGAGTGACACGAATCGATCTTCTGGTTGCCACGCACCCGCACTCAGATCATATCGGGGGGATGCAGAAGGTGCTCGCGACGTTTCCTGTGGGAAAAGTGCTTGATACTGGTCTTGCCCACCCGTCATCGACCTATGAGCGGTTCCTGGAAACAGTTGAACAGGAACATATTCCCTACCAGGTTGCAGAGCAGGGACAGACTGTTGACGTTGACCCGGCGGTGAGGGTGCTGGTGCTTTCACCACCAAAAGAACGGCCTGGTGACGATCTGAACGCAAACTCGGTGGTACTCCGCATCTCGTATGGTACGATTGATGTTCTGATGACCGGAGATCTTGGCAAAGAGGGAGAGGATGCCCTGCTCAGGACCGGGTACCCGCTTGACGCCGAGATCCTGAAAGTCGGGCACCACGGGAGCTCATCATCAACTTCGCCTGCCTTTCTCGCGCGGGTCCGCCCGGAGACTGCGGTTATATCGGTGGGGGTGGACAACCCGTACTGCCACCCGCATGCAGAGACCATGGATCTGCTGGAAGAGAGCGATGTGACGGTATACCGCACCGACCAGGACGGGATTGTCCTGGTACGCAGTGACGGGATGTCGTACTCGCTGAAAACAGGAATGAATACTTCTGGCGTTGTGGCGGTCACCGCGCTACGGACGCAGACTTTATCAACACTGGCGGGCACTCCCGCTCCGGTTTTTACTCTCCCAACCCTTCCGGGTGATGTGACTGTCCCCCTTCCATCATTTACCCTACCCACGTTCCCGGAAAACTGGACCATCCCTACGCTGCCTGCCGCGCCGCAGATCGGCAATGCATCGTGGGAATACATCAGTGAGACAAAGTTCGATGCCCCGGGCGATGACCGGCAGAA
>JBGOZZ010000260.1:0-3021 GCA_041480465.1 Methanoregula sp.
ATGCTCTTCCCCAATGCAAATCCCTTCCTATATGCTGCTTCCAAAAGGTCTTGCCGTTCACGGAGATCCCGGATAGTATCCATATCATTGATAAGCAACTCATCAGAATATTGGCAGTCGATGATTTCAAAAAAAGCCTTTATCGTCAACTTCGCACCGACAAACACTTCAGGTATTTTCATACCGGAGATACAGATAAAAAGTCCCCTTCGCTTTTTTTTCTTTTCATCTGATATGAGAGGCTTTTTTCGTCCGTATTTTGCCATGAAAAAAACCTGGAACCGATCGATAAAAGATTTGAGTTTTCCTGGAATTCCCATGGTCATAACCGGTGTAGCGACAATGAGACCATCCATTTCCCTGAGTTTTGGGTACATCCCCTGCATATCATCATCCAGAATACAGGTTTCGTGTTCCCTGCAGAACATCATTTCCTGACATGCCTGGAAATCAAGATTGACAACAACAATTTTTTCCACGCTACACCCGGCATCTTCAGCTCCCTTTAATGCCCGATCCAGTAACAGCGCAGTATTTCCCTCGGTAAGTGGGCTGCCAAGAACCCCGATAATCTTCCCAGCCATAATACACCTTAAAAAATGAACCCAATATAGCTTTGCAAATGACGATACCGGTCGTTAAATTTGTTTTCCGTTGCACGAACGCAACTCATAAATATCATTGACGTGCATGAAAGTTTTGGTGAATCGTTTGACCGAACAGAAGACGTACAATGCGGGACAAAAAGTCGGCCCAGGCAAATATGTTTGTCTTGATTGCGGAAAGGAACTCACTCTTGACAAGAGCGAACAGGATCTCAGGAAATGTCCGGCTTGTGCCTGTGAAGAATACCAGTGCTTCCCGATGACGCATATCCGCCCGGATATCAAGACACCGGAGGACGCAAAAAATCCGCCAAAACGTGGGAAGAGTAACCAGTAATTTCTTATTTTTCTAAGTAAGCATCGTATCGCCTTCGTGAACTCTGGTGGAAAACGCCGTCGGATATAAATCCTAACCGGGGAAATGCTGGCGTTTTCCTCCAGGACAATCCTGCTATCAACGGAGAGAATAACATGGTAAATGTATCGAAAGAAGGACAGGTTTTCCGATGTGATATTTGCGGAAATGTTGTGGTTGTTAAGGAAGCCGGTGGCGGCGAACTGGTCTGCTGCGGTGAGCCAATGATTCTGGAGAGTGCATAGGTATGGTAAAAAAGGATACTGAAAAAGATCTAAAAACCCTTGAAAAGAAGATCGGAAAAGTGCCGAAATTTTTCCGTGAGTTGACAACCAAAGAGCCAGAGATGTTTAATCTCGTCATGAGATTCGAGCAGCATATCTGGGACGATGGCAAGCTGTCGAGAAAGACAAAAAAACTTATCGCCATTGCGATCGCGGCAGCCCTGCGAGATCAGCATGCGGTCCACGCCCAGCTGGCCGGCGCAAAAAACCTCGGGGTCACCAAGGCAGAGATCGAGGAAGCACTCCGGGTCGCCTTCCTGCTGTCCGGTATGCCTGCGTATGTTTACGGCAAGGCACAGCTCGATGAAGTGATGCCATAACACTGTCCGGAGGTGAACGAGCGTGGATAATGAATCCTGCATCACATTTCCCGTTCTTGGGGATCCAGCGCCCGATTTTGAAGCGGAGAGTACGCATGGGCCCATCAAGCTTTCAGGTCTCAGGGGAAAATGGGTGGTGATGTTCTCGCACCCGGCTGATTTCACACCTGTTTGCACGACGGAGTTTATGGCGTTTGCGCAAATCTATGATGAACTTAAGTCGCTTAATGTCCAGCTGATAGGTCTCTCTGTTGACAGCATCTCGGCGCACCTCGCATGGGTGCACGCTATCAAGGAGAAGATGGGGGTCGCTATTCCATTCCCCATTATGGCCGACCTCTCTATGTCGGTGGCAAAAAAGTATGGCATGATCCATCCTGGACAGAGTTCGACTGCCGCTGTCCGTTGTGTCTTCTTTATCGATGACAAAGGTATTATGCGGGCAATGATCTATTATCCGCTCCAGAACGGGCGGTTCATGCCTGAAATCATACGCCTGGTAAAAGCACTCCAGACCACTGACACGTTCAAAGTCTCTACACCAGCCAACTGGCAGCCCGGCGATAAGGTTGTTGTCCCGCCACCCAAGACTGCGGCCGAGATGGAGAAGAGACCCACGGAAGGCTATGAGTGCAAAGACTGGTACCTCTGCTTTAAAAAAATCTGAAACCGCGCACCTTTTTTTCCCGAACTGGATCAAAACCAACCTTTTTTAGCATTGCAGCCACAAGAAAACTTCTATGCCGATCAAAGTCCTCGCCTTTGCCGGAAGCCCCCGCCGGCATGGCAATTCTGAAACACTCCTTGACTGGGTTCTTGCGGCAATGAGCGAAGATCAGGATACTGATATTGAAAAAATTGCCCTTACAGAAGCGGATATCAATCCCTGCCGTGGCTGTAATGCCTGTGAAACGCTGAATAAGTGTGTACAAAGGGATGGGATGGACATCATCCACGACAAGATTATTGAAGCTGACTGCATTATCCTCACTTCACCAATATTCTGTATGGGACTTGCAGCGCAGGTAAAGGCACTCGTGGACCGGGCACAGGTATTCCGTTCAAGGAAATATGTCCTTAAGCTTCCGATTGTCCCGCCGGAACGTAAAGGTAAACGGCTTGGGATCTTCCTTTCAACAGCCGGGCAGACCTGGGATTATGTCTTTGATGCTGCAATTCCCTCAGTGAAATGTTTTTACCATGTGATTGACATCAAAGACGCAGATATCAGGTACCTGATGATTAACGGAGTGGATAAGAAGGGCGCAATCAATTACCACCCAACCGCACAAGCAGATGCGGCAAATCTTGGCAAAAAATCAATTGCTGAATTGAAAAGGCGCCTTGGTTTATGAGGATGCATGGAAATAAAAGTTCTTGGTATATCGGGAAGCCCGCACCGGCATGGCAATACTGAAACCCTTCTCGATAGTTTTCTGGAAGGGGCAAAATCTGCG
>JBGOZZ010000261.1:0-3017 GCA_041480465.1 Methanoregula sp.
CCCACCAATCAAAGTGTATAAACCCCGGCACGGAATATTTTTAGTAATAACCTGACACAGGATTCATACAAGAATCCGGCATTTCTGTCAAACCTCACCATAAAAACGGTGACCTCCATGCAGTTAAAATCCTGTAAAAAGACCTACAATATCGAGACGCAGCGTGCTGTTCCCCTTGAAGAGACGCTTGCCCGGATTGAACCCAAAGTGCCAGCCGCAGGAATAACACGAGTTGCGGACATCACGAACCTCGACCGGATCGGGATACCGGTCTTCTCCTGCATCCGCCCGACAGCCGAACCAGGGGCTATCACGGTATATAACGGTAAAGGCGCGACGGTAGAGGAGTCACGGATATCGGCAATAATGGAAGGAATCGAACGCTACTCTTCGGAACTGCACGACCGGAAAATCCACCTGGCACCATATCCGGAAATGTTTGCACACGGAAGGGTGCTCGATCCAAAAGACCTGATTCTGCCTAATGACGCGGATCTGGATCGGGCGATCCCCTGGGTCGAAGGATATGATATCACCAACGATGAAGCGGTCTTTGTCCCGGCACACGCAGTATTTCACCCGCTCCCACGGAACTTTCGTCAGCTCTTCCGCACCAATACCAACGGGCTCGCATCAGGGAATACGATAGAAGAGGCTGTGTTCCATGCCCTTGCTGAGGTGATCGAAAGGGACGCATGGTCGCTTGTCGAGGCTTCACGGGATACCGGGGCATCTGTTATCAATATCGATGATACAGCCTGTCTCGGGATGCAGAAGAAATTTGCCGATGCACAGGTTGAAGTCCGGGTGAGGGATATCACCAGCGATATCGGGATACCGACCATGGCTGCGGTCGCGGACGATGTTCTGCTCAGGGACCCCATGCTTCTTACCATCGGTATCGGGACCCATACGAGTGCACGGATTGCGGTGATGCGTGCGCTCACTGAAGTTGCACAGAGCCGGCTGACGCAGATTCATGGAGCGAGAGAGGATACCACACTCGCCGAACTCCGGAAAAAGATGGGGTATGACCGCGCAAAGCGGATAAATGCCTACTGGTTTAAGGATAACGGTGTGGTGGACTATAACCGGATCGCATCCTGTGACAGCGATGATTTCCTCACTGATATCAGGTTTGTCACCGAAGCACTGAAAAAACAGGGGCTCGACCGGGTCATTGCCGTTGACCTGACCAGAGAAGAGATCGGGATTCCGGTAGTGCGGGTGATCGTACCGGGGCTGGAAATCTTTGCGATGGACCCGGAGCGGCGGGGAAAGAGGGCGGATAATGCAAAAGATCATCGTCTTCCTCGGCCCCAGTCTTGAACAATCAGAGGCAGAAAAGATCCTTTCTGCAGCGTACCGTCCGCCGGCAAAACGGGGCGACCTTCTTGCAGCTGTGGGCGACGGCGCAACCATCATAGGGTTGATTGACGGTGTCTTTCACCAGGAGTCTGCAGTTGCCCACCGCGAGATCCTCGCTGCCATAAAAAACGACATAAAGGTGATCGGTGCATCGAGCATGGGTGCACTCAGGGCCGCTGAGATGGACACTCTCGGGATGATAGGTATCGGCGAGATATACCGGATGTATAAGACTGGCGAACTTGAATCTGACGACGAAGTAGCCTTGGTATTCGATCCATCTTCGGGCCTGGCACTCTCAGAGCCGCTCATCAATATCAGGTTCACCCTGAAACGGGCACGGGATACCGAAATTATCGATTCCGCCGCGTATGACACCCTGCTCTCCTCAGCCCGTTCCCTGTTTTATCCAAAACGTACCTACGGGGCGATAGTATCCGGTGCAGGCAGTGCTATTGATGAAAAGACACGTGAGCGTTTCCTGAACTGGGTCGTCAGCGGCGCATGCGACCAGAAGAGAGAGGATGCGGTTGCAGCGCTGGAGTATATCCGTGAGCTTGTCGGGTGAGATACTGCAGGATTAGGCCTTCTGCTCCCGCCACAGTATTGTTTTAATGACCAGGTACTGGTGTGGAAAATTCCTCACTCCACCTTCGCCCACACATACGCGAACCTCTGGAATGCAGTGATGTGGCCAAAGATGCCAAACAGCACCAGCAGCCAGCCAAGCCAGGTTAGCCCGTAGATGTTCATAGGGATAAGCAGGCCGATGACACCGACCACCAGGATCAATACGAGCCGGTCGGCTCTCCCGAGAAGCCCGCCGTAGTATCTCCCTACCCCGACAGCCTGTGCCTGCGTGCCGAGATACGAGGCCATCAGGACCCCGGTCAAGGCGAAAACACCGATCTGCCAGGGAACCAGGCCCCCGGCAAAGATACCGGTGATGATGAAGATATCAGCATACCGGTCCACCGCATGGTCAAGGAAATCCCCCCGGAGGCTCTGGGTCTTCATCGCCCGGGCAACTGCACCATCCATCGCATCGCAGAATGCATTGAGAGCGACCGCCACGATCCCCCAGAGTTCCAATCGGAAATAAAAGAGGAACCCGGCAGCTGCCGAAGCGAGAAAGGCTGCAAGGGTGAAAAAATTCGCATTCATCCGGCACTTTATCGCGATGGTTACCAGCGGGTTGAAGAAGACCTGTGCATGGGAGCGGTACTGGTCAAGTGTCATAATCCCTCCCCGAGAAATGCTGACCAGTCCACATGGCCAAAGTCAGCAGGGATCTCTCCTTTGATGAAACGCTCAATCTGGTCGGCACAATAAGCGGCATCACGATCAGTCGTATCCAGTTCAAGGATCTGGAAAGGAGCGTAGCGTTCAACCGTCTCGATCAGGCAGGAATCCAGCGCTTCTGCCTCGGCATTCTCGCGAATCTTTGCTTTGCGGTATTTACGGAGAGCAAGACGGTTCATCAGCACATCGGGGCGACAACGGAGCACAATAATCCGGTCGCAGGGAAGCAGGTGGGCAAAATGCCCCTCAACAAAGCCATCGACCGGAACAAATTCTTCTGCCCATCGCCCTGCATCGATAAGCTGGGTGTCCCGTTCCTCGTCCACACCGGTTACATAGGGTCCGAC
>JBGOZZ010000262.1:0-3014 GCA_041480465.1 Methanoregula sp.
ATCCATTAAGTCTTATTTTCCCCACAATCCCAAGATTTTTTTTCGATGAAGGTAATACTAGCGTGAAAAATCTTCAAAGCCACACACAGGGGACGTGACGATCTTGGGCAATACTATTACAATCCAGCTTGTGAAGGAATGGAATGGGGATGAAATTGCAAATCTGTACCGTGCCGGCTGGTGGTGGAAGGAGGAGTATGATCCAGGGGAGCTGCCCCGGTTGATCAGTGGCAGTTTTCTGTTTGCGGTAGCGGTCGATCCGGAACATGGTCACGCGGTGGGGATGGGAAGGGTCATTTCTGACGGGGTTTCAGATGGATATATTCAGGATCTTGTTGTGCTTCCGGAATACAGGAAAACCGGGATCGGCACCCGGATTGTCTCGGTATTAGTAAAAAAATGTATTGACTCAGGGATTTCCTGGATTGGGCTTATTGCAGAACCGGGAACTGAAAATTTTTATCTCCCCTTCGGTTTTCATCCTATGGAAGGATATAAACCGCTGATATTTCGGAGTGATGAATGATGCTAACTCAGGAAGATTTCAAACCTGTTACCCTTTCAGATCGTGCTTTTTTCGAGAATCATTACGCACAATATCCACAGACACACAGTGACAATACCTTTACAAATATGGTCTGCTGGAATCATTACGCACACTACCAGTATGCCTACGAACGAAAAAATCTCATCATAGCAAGCACCATTGATGGCACAACGCGGTTCCGTCCGCCAATCGGTCCAAGGGATCCTCAGCTCCTCAAGTCATTGATACGACTTGCATCAGATATAAGCGACCATGAACCGGTCGTATTGATTGATCCCGAAACCGCCGGCTGGATGCGGGAGATATGTCCGGGAATAAATCTTGTACCGGATCGCAACCATTTTGAATATATTTACCGATCTTCGGACCTGGCAACACTTCCCGGGAAAAATTATCTGACGATCCGTCACCAGATAAATAAGTTCAGGCGCAATTGCACCAGCTCAGTAGAGCCTATTATCCGGGAAAACTGGGAGGAAGTCAAAAGATTTCTTATCGAATGGTGCGAATGGAAAGGGTGTGAAAATGATCAGGTCCTTGCACATGAAAAGGAAGCGGTCTTTTTTGCCATTGATCATTTTAACGAACTTGCAATAAAAGGATTGATCATACGCGTCTTTTCAAAAATTGGTGCCATGTCCCTGTTCGAACCCCTCAATGCTGATACCGCCTTGGTCCATTTTGAAAAGGGACTTCCTGACTGTGAGGGCATATACAAGGTGATCAATACCGAAACCGCAGCATTTCTGGTCAACAAATACCCGTATATTAACCGGGAAAGCGATCTGGGAATCGCCGGACTTCGTGAGGCAAAAATGCGCTATCATCCTCACCATATGGTTGAAGTTTTCTCTCTCAAGCGCGATTCCTGAAATTATTCATTATGCCCTGCATTTATTTCCTCTATATTGAATTTAATTACTCTGATTCCTCTGTATGAATGAGTAAAAGTGTTATATCAGTGCACTGTACGCCAGGATACCCGATGCAATGATCTTAATGGCGATGGCGGCGACAAGCATACCCAGGACTTTACCCATAATATCTGTTACAACCTCCCCGAGTACATGCTGTATCTTTTCCGCATAGTACAATACCAGCCACGTAGCAAGCAATGCAAGGGTAATCGCAACAAACGAGATAAGGATACCATAATCCCGTGAAAGAAGCATGACCGTGGTGATCGTGCCCGGACCACATAGAAGAGGTGTACCTATAACAACACCCGCCGCTGTTTTTGCATGTTCTTTACAGTGTCCAATCTCGATACCCAGTGCTTCCTGAATACCCAGAAGAAAGAGCAGGATACCCCCTGCTATCTGGAAGCTGGGCAGGTTAAGTCCAAGGATATCAAAGATCGTCTTATTAAAGACAAGGAAGAGGTACATCAGTCCGCCTGCCACGGCAACCGCGACAAATGCCTGTTTGTGAATCTCTCCGGGAGCAAGACCCTTTGTCATAGCCGCAAATATAGGAACGGACAGAAGAGGATCTAGGATGATGAACAGGGCGGCAAACGAATAGACAATACCGGAAAATAACTCCACCATAGTCTGATTTTAGATATACGCTCTGATTGTGGATAAAATTGCGTAGCCTGCTATTGGGTTAACGTTCACTATTAAAACGATTCCCTACACCACGAAGTAAATGATGAGGATTGCGGCTGTTGAAATGGCGCCTGTGGCAGATACCAGACGGGATTTTATATCAGTCACAAGCACCCATGAGGCGAGGCAGAAGAAGATGTAAGGAATTAAGGTTGTAAGGACCGAAATTGTCGCAAGCTGGTCAAAATGGTTGGAAAAAAGCAGGAGCGCCCCACTGACTGCACAACCAGCAATAAGTGCATATGCAGGAGTACCCCGGGTGTTTAAATCCCGGATTACAGGGATGGAAAATCCGGCAGACATGGACTGGAGTATCCGGGATGTGCCGATTATATAGGCATTTATTGCGGAGAGCATAGCCACGATCCCGACACATGCGACAAAGGGACCAGAATGGATAAAGAGAATCCCGGCAGCTGTGGCAATCGGAGCAGGTGAGGCAGCAAGTGCTTCAACACCCACGCTACCGATAAGCGAGACATTGAGAAGAAGATATACAGATACAACAATTCCCATGACCAGGATAAGGGATCGCCGGATAAGCAGAGGATCCCGTGTCTCCTCAACCGGTATCGCACTGATCTCAAAACCGGTAAAAGGCCAGTACACAATGATAACGGTCGCGAGCAGACCTGTCGCAGTGAACGGGGTCCGGGGTTCGAAATTATGAGCGTTGATGAAGGGAACGAGCAGGATAGAGATTATGACAAGAGGAATAATTTTGAGCGTAGTGAGAATATTTTCCGTTATTCCCGAAAATGAGATACCTGTAATGTTGAGCCAGCAGAAGGCCCCAATAATGATGAGCTCGATAAGCAGCACGTTAGAAAAGCCAAAGTAGGTTACATACTGGCCGA
>JBGOZZ010000263.1:0-3011 GCA_041480465.1 Methanoregula sp.
ATTTGCCTTCATCAACCCGACGAAGAAGGATATTACCTTCGGCTTTTCCCATGGTGGGGCGTTCGAAGATAAATTCAATTTGCTCCGGGGTAAAGGAAAAGTGTCAAAACATGTCAAAATCAAAAACCTTCAGAGCGTCAACAAGGACGCTCTACGCTATTACATCAGGCAGGCGCTTGAACTCGACTCGAAATGATACCAACATAAAATAATTCTATTCAGACATGAACAAAATACAGGTGCAGGCAATCATACAGTGCAGATGCCGATCACCGGATATTTTTTGGAATAATTTCTTAAATATGACTCATGACTGACAGATTTATCTAACCGGAGAGCGCATCTTGCCGCTTTGGATACTGTATTAATCTAAGAAGAGAATTAGCCATCAAAAAAATACAGGATGATACTACTATGGCAAAGGCACAGCAAAATAAAAAAGGAAAGGAACTGGTGATTACCCGCATCTTCGACGCACCGCGTGAACTCGTCTGGAAGGTGTGGACAGAGCCAAAGTATGTCATGCGATGGTGGGGACCGATGGGGTATACATGCCCGGTAGCGAACATTGATCTCCGCGTCGGCGGAAAATATCTTTCCGCCATGCGTTCTCCTGATGGCAAGGACTTCTGGAGTACCGGCGTCTACCGCGAGATTGTTCCCCGGGAGCGGATCGTCGCCACCGATAACTTTGCGGATGAAAAGGGCAATATCGTCCCTGCTTCTTTCTATGGCATGACCGGAGACTGGCCGAAGGAGTTGCTGGTGACCGTAACCTTCGAGGATCAGAAGGGCAAAACGAAGTTTACCCTTAAACATGAAGGTCTCCCCGAAGGAATAATGATCGATATGACCAGGGCAGGCTGGAACGGGTCCTTCGATAAACTCGCAGAAGTGCTGGAAGAGGAAAAGCCAGGAGCTCCAAAAACCCGGCTTATTGCTGAACCGGGAAAACAGGCGGCGGCAATTGTTCGCATCTTTGATGCACCACGCGAGCGTCTCTTCAAGGCCTACACGGATCCCAAGCTCATGATCCAGTGGTGGTCTCCGAAAAGGTTTACCATCATCGTGGATAAGATGGATATGAAACCCGGCGGTGTCTGGCGCATCCTCAATCGCGATGCCGAAGGAAAAGAGTATGGGTTCCATGGCGTATATCACGAGGTGTCACCTTCACGTCTGGTCTATACCTTTGAATTCGAAGGGATGCCGGGCCATGTACTCTTGGGAATCGTGACGTTCGAAGACCGGGACGGGAGGACGAAGGTGATAGAAAAATCGGTCTTCGAGTCTGTCTGGGACCGCGACGGGATGCTCAAGTCGGGGATGGAAGAAAGCGGGCCGGAGATTATGGACCGACTTGCCGAGCTCGTGGAAAAAAAGTGAGCAGATGTGGGCTGAAAAACCCAAAGTAAGGTAGTTATTAAAGGTCTCCTGATCAGAGGCAGGCGGAATCCGATAGTGAGAACCGGGGAATGAGGATGAGCGACTAAAAACACAATGGAGATGATCGTCGAATGAACAGGATTATCCATTTTGAGATATACGCCGGGGACCCGGAACGAGCAGTGAAGTTTTACCGGGACGTGTTTGGTTGGGAGATAAACGAGTGGGTCATGCCCGGCGTCCAGATGAAAGATGAAGATCGTTACTGGCTTGTGACGACTGGACCTGAAACTGAACCTGGGGTTAATGGGGGCATCGTATTCCGCCGGGTTCCAGCGCCTGTCGATGGTCAGTCATTTAACGCTTATGTCTGTACGATCGGCGTTGCCAACCTGGAAGAGTCCGTTGACAAAGTGCTCAAATCCGGAGGGAGCGTCTCTCTTCCCAGGATGCCGGTAAAAGGAATCGGCTGGTGGGCGTCCTGCAAGGACACCGAGGGAAACGGCTTTGGCATGATGCAGCAGGATACGAATGCCCGGTAGCAGATCAGGCCGGCTGGGAGAGTGTCGGGGTAATGGTACATGGCGGATATCCCAAATCCTGATGAGCAAAGAGTTGCAACCACCATTTTGTTGCTCCGAATTCCGTGTGTCCTAAAGGCATATCCTTTGGTATTGGATACCCTTTTACTAGTCAGTTTTTCGTCAACCAGGTCTTGATTGTGAGGTGTGGTGATGTATTATTCCGGTTCTCTCATTTTTGACTCCCGTTCGCGGAGTTCGTTCCTCCGTATCTTCCCCGAATGGGTCTTGGGGAGGGAATCGATAAATTCAACCTCCCGGGGGTACTTGTAAGGGGCGGTCACCTTTTTGACATGTTCCTGCAGGCTGGCTACGAGCTGGCCGGATGGCCGGAAGCCGGGCTTTAGCACAACAAAGGCCTTCACAATCATTCCTCTGATCGGATCGGGGTATCCTACCACTGCTGCCTCTGCAACCGCCATATGTTCCAGCAGAGCGCTCTCGACCTCGAACGGCCCAATGCGGTACCCTGATGCCTTGATGACATCGTCATCCCTGCCGATGAACCAGAAATTGCCATCCTCGTCCATGGCAGCCATGTCATCGGTGTAGTACCAGCCTTTTACAAAGGACTTTCTGTTCGCCGCCTCGTTTTCAATATACCCGGAGAACAGCCCGACCGGCTTGGGATCGACAGAGATCGCGATCCTTCCTTCGCGGTTGACCCCCACGGATCTGCCGTTCTTGTCATGGAGCTCGATGCGCCAGCCCGGGGCCGGTTTTCCCATAGATCCCGGCGGGCATTCGCGGCCGGGGAATGCGCCGATGCAGAGCACGGTCTCTGTCTGCCCGTAACCGTCGTAGATTATAAGGCCGGTCTTCTCTTTCCAGACCCGGATCACCTCGGGATTCAGGGGTTCGCCCGCGCTTACGCAGTGGCGAAGCCTTGACAGGTTGTACTGTTTAAGATCCAGAAGGATTAGCATCCGGTATATCGTTGGCGGGCAGCAGAACGTCGTGATCGCATACTTCTCAAGGAGTGGGGGGATCTCCGCAGGATCGAATTTTCCCCGGATATCGTAGACAAAGACCGCCGCTCCCTCG
>JBGOZZ010000264.1:0-3008 GCA_041480465.1 Methanoregula sp.
ATTTATACTTTCACGCAATATTTAAATATTGAAATGTCCCATATATATAAATTACTAAATTATTCCAGTGCCATTGTATCTTTGAGGTTGTTGTGTGAAGGTTGTTGGTCGAGCGATGAGCACCGTTGGCAGCCGGATGCTCATTATTCAATGCGATGCCGCCCAGCTCCCCCCGTTATACAGCGAAGTGACTGACCGCCGGATGAAACCCGTGGGAAAAATCCTGGATCTCTTTGGCAATATCAAAGCGCCCTACGCAGCAGTTCTCTGCCGCGAAAAATGCACGGTTCAGCCCAATGAGAAACTCTTCGCAAAGTAATAGCATAACACCCGGGATACGCCGGTTCCGAACAAAAAAATGTATACCATGGTGAATCTTAATGCAGGAAGTTGAAAAGTTAAAAGTCCTTCAGAGTGAGAGGGAAGCACTCAAATTACGCACGAAGGGCAAAGAGGTCGAGAAGAAGGCCGAGAATCATACCGAGACAGTCTGCCCGGAATGCGGGGGCAGGCAGCTTGTTCACGACTACGAGCGGGCAGAACTGGTCTGCCAGAGCTGCGGCCTTGTCATTGATGGTGACTTCATAGACCGCGGTCCCGAGTGGCGTGCTTTCGACCACGACCAGCGCATGAAACGCTCACGTGTCGGGGCTCCTATGACATTTACGATCCACGACAAAGGTCTTTCAACGATGATTGACTGGCGCAACCGTGACTCGTATGGGAGGGCAATCTCCTCCAAAAACCGTGCGCAGCTCTACCGGCTTCGCAAATGGCAACGCCGTATCCGTGTCAGCAATGCAACTGAGCGCAACCTTGCATTCGCTCTCTCGGAACTTGATCGGATGGCATCTGCTCTCGGTCTCCCGCGAAATGTCCGTGAGACTGCGGCGGTTGTCTACCGTGATGCGGTTGACAAGAATCTGATCCGCGGGCGGAGCATTGAAGGGGTTGCTGCTGCGGCGCTCTATGCAGCATGCCGCCAGTGTAATGTGCCCCGCACGCTCGATGAGATCGCAGAAGTGTCCCGCGTATCCAGAAAAGAGATCGGCAGGACATACCGGTTCATCTCCCGGGAACTCGGACTCAAACTTCTCCCGACTTCGCCCATCGATTACGTTCCGCGCTTCTGCTCAGGGCTCACTCTTAAAGGAGAGGTCCAGAGCCGTGCCGTAGAGATCCTCCGCCAGGCAGGAGAACGTGAATTAACAAGCGGCAGGGGCCCAACCGGCGTTGCCGCAGCCGCGATTTATATTTCATCAATTCTCGGCGGAGAGCGCCGCACCCAGCGGGAAGTGGCCGAAGTGGCAGGTGTTACTGAAGTCACTATCAGGAACAGATATAAGGAACTGGCAGAAAAGTTAGATATCGAGATAATTCTCTGATATCATCTCATTTTTGGGCTCGTAGATCAGGGGTAGATCGTTACGTTCGCAACGTAAAGGCCGCGGGTTCAATTCCCGCCGGGTCCATGCCTCATACCATATTTTCATTCCGTGTGCCTGATACAAAGGTTATTTTTTATTCATCGCCTGGACCTCACTCTCGAGAGAGGTTCTCATGCGTTCGACTGCTTCATTAAGATCGTTTGTCGTCGTCAGGGTGAACTGGTTATCAGTCTTTGGATCCTGGTATGTTACAATATAGTCGATGAGTCCGTCTTTTCCTTTTTTTGGTTCAATAATAAATTTTGCCACAGTGCCACACTTCCTATGAATGTAAGGAAGTGTTGAATTTTATAATTTTAATAGCTTTGAATGGTTTGGTCGATCTCTTGCCGCAGTAATCCGTTGCTTTCTGTCATTCATCCACGCTATGACCAAAACGATATAATCCCGGGCTGAACAATAATGCTGATATCAATTATCATGTCATCAGGTTGAATAAATCGGAGAGATACTATGGTCCACCTAAAAAATATCAATAAATCTTTCATTCTTATACTGTTTGCTGCCATGCTGATCGTGATGCCCTCAGCCGCGTTCAATACAGCCGTCTATGGGGATACTGCAGGTTTCAATCCTGAGCTCCATAAAGATGCATTCACTCTGGTGTATTCTCTTTCGGGTTCAGAAGGAACATTTCTTGATGCCAATATTACGAAATACACTGACCCTTCAGTTGATGTAATTTTTATGGGAGGGGATGATACGTTCACTCCAAATACCGCGTCACAGCTCGAACAGGCTGTTAAATCCGGCAAGATATTTGTCGTAAGCTATAAAAATTACCAGGATTTTGACGCAAGTCTGCCAGCAACTGCCAATGGGACCGTGAAAGATGGGAAGTACCTGCAGGTAACAGATCCGGATACAACTCTTTCGAAAGCGATCTTCAGCGGTCTGCGGGAGAACTTCCCGAATACCGACCCATTTTCCTCACGCCCGCATACCGCGGCAAAACCCGGTTCGATCACACTCCTGAGTTTTGATAATAAAGACCCTGCCCTGCTCTATTGGAAGTACGGGAATGGGTATGTCATTGAATGGACCCTCATATCAAACCAGAGATATCTGAACAGCACCGAAGCTGACCTCATCAATGAACGACTGATGACGTTCCTTCTTAATCCGGGGGCACCAGAGACAACGCCTCCTACCACCATAATAACCCAGACAAGCACGGTTCCCGTGCAACCGGATTCGGGAGGTATCTCGGTTTATTCATCCCCGCTGGGGGCAAGTATCTTAATTGACGGGAGATACTATGGGACAACTCCGGCAAACCTGACAAGCCTCCCGGCAGGTAACCATATTATCAGGCTGACATTGAGTGGATATTACGACTACGAAGGCACGGTGTATGTGCTTGCCGGCCAGACAACCCATGCGTTCGGGACACTCCAGCCCTTAAATCAGTACACCGCCCCCCCGACACCGGTTCCGACTGGCGCGGCTCCTATAATCATCGAGGTCCCGGCAACGGTAGAACCGACCCCAAGCGGTCCTCTGGAAAATCCGGGGGTTCTGGTTGCAATAATCGGAGTTCTTACCGCGACTATAGGGGCA
>JBGOZZ010000265.1:0-3008 GCA_041480465.1 Methanoregula sp.
CCGACACCGGCAAGGAACGGTGCGAATGTCCGGATAAAAGGAACAAAGCGGGCTATCACTATCGTCAGACCACCATACCGGGAAAAATACTCCTCTGTTTTTTCCAGATGTTCCCTTTTTACACAACTATACTTCTTTTCAAGAACTTTCATCCCAAGGGTATGCCCTATCCAGTAGTTTGCAGAGTCGCCAAGTACCGCAGCAGCGACGAGTGACACGATCAGTATCTCCGGACTGAGGTAGCCGGCACCCGAAAGTGCCCCTGCAATAAAGAGGAGGGAGTCGCCGGGAAGATACGGGAACACCACAAGGCCCGTTTCGCAGAAGATGATCACAAACAGGATCAGGTACGTCCAGACCCCGTATGTTTCGATAATCCCTGGCAGGTAGTTGTCAAAGTGAATGATGAGATCAATGATGGAAAGAAATGGATCCATTCCCCCTTATTTGGATGCGGGAAATGATAAAAGAATTCCTTTTGCATCAGAAAAATTCAGAACGAACCGTGGTAATTTTAATGGCGGGAAGGGTTACTAAAATATTCCTACCTGCCTGAAAAAATTTACTGGATTACTACGGTCGCTGATGTAAGCTCTTTCACGCGATCATGAACGTGAAGAAGTAAAATGCAATCATTGGCACAAACAGAACCAGGTACACGCCCCGGTTCCATCTCCAGATCCCCCTGCCGTCCATCGTCTCGATGGGCATCAGGCTGTAGACAGCCGTGATGAGGTTAATGGTAAAACCGACACCCCCGGCAATGGCATAGATCCCGCCCAGCCCGGTGAGGGCAAGGAACAGGACCATGAGAATAATACTGGTACAGGGTCCGGCCACCATCTCAATTCCTGTTTCCCGAATATTTTCTTCCCCCTGCCTGTTTACGAGGTTACGGTACGACTGGGCAAACGCATTGCCGAATAACCATGCGGTAATGAACATGATGACGGTACCCAGCCCCCAGAACCGGGTGTCGGCATCCTGCCCATGTTTTGTTGCGAAGTAGCGGTGGGCAAAATCATGCAGAACGACAGATACCGCCCCCACCAGAATATAAATGAGGATATTTTGAAGCGTAAGCTCGACACGATCGGCAAGGACAAACGCAAGAGCTACCATGATTACCGCCACTTCGATGACGATGACTTCTATAGCCGAAAGTCCCAGGAAATGACGCTCCCTCTGTTGTACTGCGATACCCCGTCTCGCGATTTCAGCCTCGCTCACCTTTTCTACTGCATGGCCTCCCGCAAGATCCATAAAAAATTTTACAAACTTCGACCCGATATGGGAGAGTGTCCCGATATTGCTGATCAGGAGGTTGACAAGAATGAAAAAAAAGCTTGTCAGCACTGCGGCAAGGGCCATGAACTGCGGCGGAATTAACCCGCTCGCAGGGAGGTTCTTCTCCGTTGTCCCGCGTGCCTGCCTGATCAGGCCGATGATACCCTCCTGCTCTGTCTCCTTCCGGGTCGGTGTTTCTACCTGCGTTTGAACCGGTGATATGGCAGGGGAGGTTGTCCCGACACGAACGTGGTCAGGGCGGGTGAGCACATCGCTTCCGAACGCGTTTGCGACATGCAGGGTGGTAGTATAACTTCCCGCTTCCTGGTAGGTATGCACCGGATCCTTTTCTGTACTGGTAAGACCATCCCCGAAATCCCACAGCCATGCAAGAGGACTGCCGCTGGAAAAATCACGGAATCGTACGGTGAGAGGGGGATCGCCTTCCCGTGGTTCGACAATGAACTCAGCGCCAGGAACAATACCTGCATTGATTATGCCGGATTTGGTAGTGTGTCCTGTTCCAAATTCATTCGTGGCAGATAACGTAACGGTATAGGTACCCGTTTTTGTATAGGTATGGATCGGATTCTGGACTGTCGAGGTTGTACCGTCCCCGAAGTCCCATACCCATGATCGTGTGGTGTCAGGTGTTCTGTCGGTGAAGGCCACCGTCAGGGGCAGAATTCCTGAGGATGGTGAAACAGAAAAGTCTGCCTTCGGTGAATCTCCTACCGCGATAAATTCCGGCAGGGTTTTTGTGTCCTGTCCATAGGAATTGGTAACCGTGAGGCTTACCGTATATCTCCCGTCAGGCGCAAAGGTATGTGTCGGGTTCTGTTCTGTTGAGGTTGTGCCATCCCCGAAATTCCAGAGATATCGCAGGGGACGGGTACCTTCTGAGCGATCAAAAAAGGTTACCCGTAACGGTGCAGTGCCGGATTGTATAGTAGTATAAAAGTCAGCGGATGGAGCAGAAGCCACGACAATAAACCCGGAACCGGGTTCATCCACGGGCGCCGCAGATCCGCATGCTGGTATGAACGTACAAAAAAGGAGTGGAATAAGCAAGAGCACTGGAAGTATTTTTTGCATGGTGTACACCTTTTTGTATCTGGTAAACTGTTTTGGCAATCAACTGGAATTGCCCAGCTTATTTACTTCTCAGTTAATCTGGTGGGAATGTAGACATTGTTATTGGTCAGTCACTTTGGTGAAAACCAGTCCGTGGCGAGGGTGGAATATCGATATTATCGATATCCCATGGACAATTGCGCTTTTTCAGAGTCCGCATGTATTCCTGTTGAACAAAATACATGGGTGGTATTTCCAATGCCCGGTGTTGTGCATAGAGGACGTTTTCAGGAAAGTATAACACCCTCTTCCCTGAACCGTTCGATGATCCGGGGTCAGTCACTTTGTTCGAGCACAAGCATGATATAACCCGGACTCGCATTTTTTACCATGCAGTTCAGAGTCATGCTGGTAATAATTGTCGTTCTCTTTGGCGCCCTTGTATCCGCCGGATGCACATTCAGTAAGACATCCCCGGCTGTATCCACGCCGGAATCCGGGACAAATGCAGGAACGTCGACAACCATAGCAGGATCAGCAGGGGGGATTCTTACAACCGTACCTACTGATGCAATACCCAGTTATAATATGGTAAAAATTGATGTGGGGGAGAAAGACTACCTCGGTATCATCCCGGTCATCTTTGA
>JBGOZZ010000266.1:0-3007 GCA_041480465.1 Methanoregula sp.
TATGCAGTCTGGATGATCTTCGTCTCGACACTGGAAGCCCCTGAGCCGGATTGTGAAGGAACACTGGCCGATTCTGGAATGGCATTGCTGGAATACGTCATCTTGGAGAGTTCCTGCGATCGCCCGCTGGTGTCAGGTACGGGTATAATTTCCTGTGTTGAGGATGCCTTATCCGAACTTAGTGCCGGAAATCCCATGCATCCGGCAGCTGCAACTGTTGCAACGCAGAGCATGAGGAGTACGATAATTTTGTAATTCATATAAAATGCATCATTGCGTGAAATATTTATATCCGTCGTAAACTTCGAAAAATTTTGGAGTTATCCCCCCCGTTACCTTTTTCCTGAGGTATGTTTTCGATAGAGTGTCCTCGTCTCACATCGCATGATGGAAGCACCCGAAATAATCCCGGAAAAACTGATATCTGAAAAATCCATTGTCCAGTAAACAAGATCGCTCTTATATAATAAAACAGGAGATACATCATGATATTATGGCTAAAATAAATGTGCCGGAAAAACCGGAAGGAGCCGAGGAATTCGAGAAGATGGGAGTGATGGACCTGGTGAACGCCCTTCGTGACCACACCGATCCAATGGTACGGCAATATGCTGCATACCTGCTTGGCAAGGCGAAAAACCCCCGTGCCATCCAGCCACTTGTCGAGGCGCTTGGTGACTTTGACAAATCGGTTCGCGAGCAGGCGATGCTCGCACTCTCCTCAATTGGCAAAGCAGCAGTTGAGCCGCTCTCAACAGCGATGAAGGAACCCCAATGGGAGACCCGGTACCGTGCCGCTGAAGCCTTGGGAAAGATCGCGGATGAAAAAGCAGTCAAACCACTCATCCAAGCGCTCAAAGATAACCGGGATCATGTCCGGTATATGGCTGCGAAAGGTCTTCGTGCACTTCGCCATTCAGATACCATAGAACCGATGGTAATTCTACTGAATGATGAAAACATATATGTCCGGATAATGGCAGTCCGGGCACTCGGTGCTATTGGCGGAAAAAATGTGAACAAAGCACTTGAAAAAGCACTTGAATCCGAAAGTGATGAGAAAGTAAAGGAAGCGATTGTTGAAGCAATGAAATAAAAATTCTTGAGGCTAACGATCAATGAGCCTCATTTTTCCTTCGAAATTTAAATCGTACTATTAATTTTATCCCTTATTTCCTGATCCATTCTCTCTCCGTATTTACTCTCCTTAATAAAAATCGCTCCATGCAATCTCTTTTTCATGCAAATTTTCGTTTAAGGTTAAAATTCAGGAAATCCATTCCAAAAATACTTTCCCTGCGACTTAGGCAGCTATGTTTTCAAAATAACAAAACTTATAGTTACAGCGGAGTTATTCATTGTTACCCGATATTTTCGAATAAAATCTGAAGAATTTGATTTTTTTTAACAGAGATGGAGCAATCATGACGGTGAAGGATCCACCTGTACAAAGAATGAAATCTCTCTCCCTCTCTCTTTTACTTCCCATGATTCTCCTCATCATCTGTATTGTCGGGTTCATCTCTTTCAATGGCTATTTTTATACTAAAAACAATTTTGAACGTGAATCCAGCCTTCTCAAGGCACAGACTGAGCAAAATATTATTGAAGCAATGCGGCTTGAGGAGATCACCTGGAATGTCTATGATGAAACCCTCAATGACCAGATGAAGAATGGATTAACCTCGGTACTTCTTGAATATAACCAGACGAAAGGCGAGCCTGGCAGGATGGACCTTGCAATGGTTAAAAACAGCCTCGGGCAGAATTACGATATTTACGTGATCAATGATTCCGGGGTCATCATCTCTACGACATATACGCCGGAACTTGGGATGGACTTCAGGCAGGTCCCGTATTTTTATGATTACCTTACAAAAATCCGCCTGTCAGAGGGATTTTTCCCCGATCGTATTATCCGCGATAAACTGGGGGCAGGTCAGTTCAGGAAATTCGCATATATGCCAACACCTGACCACCGGTACATCCTGGAACTCGGTCTGTCAGGTACGACATTTGACGTAATAAACCAACAGTTAGATGACAAGGAAAATATACAAAGGATCGTTTCAGTTAACCCTTACGTGGAACAGTTCACGATTTTCAATTCCATGGGAAGGCGACTGGAAAACAACACCCTCCCTGAAAAAACCGTACAGGAATATATAAATGAAGTGCTGAAAAGCCGGAAGACGCTTGAAGTGCAGGACCGTGAACACCAACGGACAACAACATATCTTATGGTAGATTTAAAGGTTGATAAGTACGGGTCAGATCCGAGCAGGGTTGTTGCGATCACGTACAACTCGCAATTAACTCAGGATGCTCTGAACCGGCTCATCCTTTTCCATATCGTTACCGGCATTGCCGCAATCTTCATCGGGTTTGTTCTGGCCTATGAATTTTCACGACGCATCACCCGTCCCATCAAAAAGATTGTCGAAGATGTAACTATTATTGCGCATGGCGATCTTGAACACCGAATCGGCACGACGCAGAATACTGAGTTTGCCATCCTTGAAACAAGTACCAACATGATGGTTGATTCGCTCAAGCTTGCCCTTCAGCAGGTAAAAGACGGAGAAAATCTCCGAAGAGAAATAATCGATCAGCTGCCCGTGGCCATATTCATGAAAAGCATAAAAGACGGAAGATACGCCTTCTGGAATAAGGCCAGTGAACGGATTTTTGAGCTGGGAGCCTCTGAAGTAATCGGAAAGACAGACCGGGAGCTGTTTTCAAAAGAGATGATATCTATCATTGATCAAGAGGATAAGGAAGCAGTTCTTAATCACATTTCGGTAAGTAATAAGAAAATTTCAAACAAATTACAAGGCCAGCGTATTCTGCATATGATCATTGTCCCGGTTTTTAATTCGGAAAATACCCTGCAGTATATTCTTGGGATTGGTGAAGATTTAACCGAGGAGACCCGGAACCTGAAAATGGACCTTCTCTTCAGTATTATAAGGCGGGATATCCTTGATCAGCTGGCAGTTATCATGAA
>JBGOZZ010000267.1:0-2999 GCA_041480465.1 Methanoregula sp.
AAATCAATTGCTGAATTGAAAAGGCGCCTTGGTTTATGAGGATGCATGGAAATAAAAGTTCTTGGTATATCGGGAAGCCCGCACCGGCATGGCAATACTGAAACCCTTCTCGATAGTTTTCTGGAAGGGGCAAAATCTGCGAGTGCACACGTCGAAAAGGTGGTACTCAAGGAACTTGACTACACACCTTGCCGCGGATGTAACGCATGCCATAAAACCGGAGACTGTGTCATCCAGGATGATGCAATCGTTCTTTTCAGCAAAATACTGGAAGCCGACGCTATTGCCGTTGCTTCTCCAATCTATAGTATGGGGATTACTGCAGAACTCAAGGGATTGATTGACAGGGGGCAGTATCTTTGGGCGAGGAAATTTATTTTAAAAACACTCTTTTTTCCCAATGAACATATAATCCGGCATAAAGGTGTGTTCATCTCCACGGCAGGACTTTCATGGGACAACGTGTTCGATGCTGCTTTTCCTGCCATCACCGCATTTTTTAATGGAGTTGGATTTGAGTATTATGATAATATTATTGCAAACAATATGGATGCATACGGAGGAATAAACAAGCACCCGACTGCATTGAAGGAAGCCTTTGAAAAGGGGCAAACGGTTGTCAGGGTACTGGAGAAATTAAACGCTAAAATTCCTGAAGGAAGCACAAAAATCTTAAAATAAGAATTTTCGTCTCTTGATATCCTTTTAATTTTTTTGTTAATAAAAGTATATTTAAAGGAGATTGGATAACGCATTCGGATAGAAAGAGACCAGCAGCGCACCAAATGCGGCAAGAATCATTATCACAAATACCGCCTTATTCCATGCAAATACCTTTTTTCCGTCAAGAACACTTACGGGGAGCATATTGAACGCGGCGATCATCGCATTCACCTGTAATCCGATCATTCCGATCATTGTGACGATGTTACCGGTAACGGATATACCTCCACCTCCATAAATGAGCAGTGCGGCAAAGGGTATACAAAGCACGAGATTAACTATGGGTCCTGCAACCGAGATCTTCCCATTCTGTTCCCGGCTGATGCCCCGGCCATTGGTATCGTATATTACTGTTGCACCCGGTGCCGCAAAGACAACCCCCACAAGTGCAGCAAGAGCGACCGCTACGACAAGCATGGTATTGTCTTTCCGGAATTCTGCCCAGAAACCATATTTTATGGCGGTAAATTTATGCGCCATCTCGTGGAGGATAAATCCGATACCGACGGTAAACAGGGATATACCAAGAAATAACAGGGCAATAACCGGATCTGCCCGCCCGGTGTCACGAAGAAAAATAATCGCAAATGCTAAAGAGATCGCGATCCAAGCTATAAAAAGATCGAATTCTTCACGTCGGGATATGCGTTCGAGCATAAAATTACCTGATAAAATAGGGCGCTTCTCTGTTATCTGCTTTGGTGTTGGGGGATCGGAATGATATGTTTATTGTTAAAATAACAGATATGAATAACATATGTCTCTTGACAGGATACGCGCTGATATTAGCAAATTAGACAGGGAGATTATACGGCTCATCGCACAGCGTCAGGAGCTTGCTGGGAAAATCGCGCAGATCAAGATTCATCGAGGGGTGCCGATCCATGATGAGCAACGGACTGCTGAAGTTCTTGAATCGGCTTTCAATCAAGCGGTGGAATGTAAAATTGATCCGGTGGCAGTTCAGAAAATTTTTGATATTCTCATTACCATGAGCGAGGACCGACAAAGGGACTGTTCCGGTGAGGGAAATCTTCCCTGACAAAACTCCCACTAATCAACCGACCCAACCGGAAAATATGATAATCCCCAGGGCAATCATTGCGATCCCGACAATTATCCGTAAGATACGACGGTATTTGGTCTTCAGGATATTTGCATGTTCCATAGGTATCCCATATGCGGCGAGCATGAGGACCAGGACCAGCGGCATCACAAACACGATATTATACAGGATCAGGTACGGCAGGCCGCTCATAAGGGAAAATTCCCTGCCCATAAGACCTAGGATAGTAATATAAATTCCCCCGGTGCAGGAAAAACCGAATAATCCGGACAGAATGCCCAGTACGAATGCGGCAGGATAGGAAGCTGCCCTTACATAGTGCCCGATAACACTTTTCTTTGATTCCGGTATAGACAGCAGGAATGCTTCACGGTTCCTTATCACGTCCGCGAGAGTGATAATCCCAAGGACAACAGCGATGGCAGCACCAAGAAGGGAAAGACCCTTTGAAAATCCTGACAAGGAGATAAACGAGAACAATCCAATACCGGTAAAAAGATGAAATGAAAACACTGCCGCAATATAAGTGCCGCCTATAAGGAGAATACGCCTCGTGTTTGCAATGGCAGATATAGATATTAGAAGGAATATCAGGACGGATAACCCACACGGATTTATACTGTCAATCAAGGCAGAAACGATCACGAGTTGAAGAGTCAGGGCGCTGACAGCCGGGGTGCAACCACCCGGGATGGCAGGCGTATCACTGGGTGAGGTGGTATTGCACACTAGATACTTTTGCTTTTCTTCAAGAATTTTTTCTTCAAAATGAGTTTTTATGTTGACATCGCCGACCAGTGCATTCGGACCGATAAAGATAACGGGGATACCTGAATTTTCAACGCCATACTGGCGGCTCAGGGCCAGAAATTTTTCCTGGTTCTCAACACTATGGTAGATTTCAAGCGATATGACATTTAGTTCCGGGTATTTCGCTCCAAGTCCGGCGATAACGGGTTTGACCAGTTCACAGTGACTGCACCCGTCACCATAGAAATAGTATGCAGTAATCGTCGAATTGGGGAGGGTATGATTCGATGGCAGGGAAGAATTCCCTGTAACTGTGGTATCAGGGATTATTTTTTTTTTATTTGTTCGAGAATGACCCCTTCCAGTTGCGCAGGAATGTCACGATCTCCAACGAGAGGAGTATTATTACCGACTACGATCACTTCCGGCACACCCCTTTGAGCCTCTGGAACGCCGAGCT
>JBGOZZ010000268.1:0-2988 GCA_041480465.1 Methanoregula sp.
AGATTTTAAGAAGAAATAATTATAAAAAAAGATAGTCCCGCCGTCCCCGCGTCCGTTGGTACCGGAACGAGTACCGGTGGCTGGCAGAAAAGAGCCCCCTGGAGAACCAGATGCCGGGGTTTGAAAGCTCTACCGCCCCCAAACATCCCGCTGGTTGCGAGGAGGTCATGGTACGCGAGGTGGAGGTGCCGCACCATGAAGGGAGTCAGCCGGAATAACCGGTCCAGAGAAAAATTTCAAAAAGTTTTTTATCTGTAGTAACGAGTCAATCTTTGTTTGAGGGAGGGTATGCCGAACTTTTGTCCCTATTGTGGTAAAAAAACTGAATCGGCAGATGCAAAATTTTGTCATAATTGTGGTATTTCACTCTTTTCGACTCCCGCATTTTCGCAACCAGTACAATTTCCGGGTACAGCGGCGGTGAACGATGTTCAGACTCAACCTGTATCTGAACATAATAGCAAAGAATCGGATGCATCAATCGTCACCGGCATTCATGACCTGGGTAATAAACTTGAAGAAAAGGTTGATCTTTTATTCAGGGGATCAGGGTACACAACGGAAAGAAATGTCTGGTTTAATGTACGAGGCAACCGGAGATTCGGGATAGATATTGTTGCACAAAAAAATACTACCAGAATCGCCATTGAATGTAAAAATTATGCTCATCCCGTCGGGATTAAGGAGCTCAGTCATTTTTCAGAAAAACTCCGGTGGCTTTGTGAAGAACGTGATGAAAAATGGCATGGTATTTTTGTTGCGTTTCGTGATCTGTCATCAGGAGCAGAACAGATCGCCGGTGAGAATAATATTGAAACCTGGGGACACGATGAAATAGTTGAAAAATGGGTCCGGTTTTCCTTCGGGCGGATGAGTGGTAAAGGGGAAATTCTTGACCTTGAAAATGCCCTGGCAGTTAATCACGATTTTCTCACAGTAACGCGTTTGGATCTTAAAAATAATGCCAAAATTTCTGTTCATGATGCAACATTAACCTTTCATCCCTACCTGAGACTCTCCTATCATTTCGAGGCACAATTTTGTGATCCATCAAAAAAAACCCACCAGTTTCAGGACGAAGGGGCCATCATTATCGACATGCTTGACGGTACTGTACTGAATCAGCCGGTTATGCGGGATGTCGCAGATGGATTATCCGGAGTCCTGAACATTGTTTCAGTACCAAAAAAACCTGACGAAAGCAGCAGGGCAAAAAAGGTAGTACAGGAATTAATTCACGCTCAGCCCGCACCTGATTATTCACTTGCCATCTCACAAGATTACCTGGCAGGCAGGATTAAGGGGGTTTTCCCGATAAAAAATGCAATAAAAATGGCGTTGGATTATATCATCGCAAAAAATACTCACACGGTAGCATACCCGATAGAAAAGAAGAATGATCTGTTTGGCCAGGTCAGAAGAATTGACGTTATTCCCGCTCTGCATGAGATTACCCCCACGTCAAACGATGTCATTTTTGTCCCGAAATGGACCGTCCATTTCAATGCATACGGGACAATGTTTACGAGGGAAATTCTCGCACATTCGGGGACGGTCCTTCAGGATACCCTGCACTATTGTCCGAACCATCCCTCATCAGGAATCCTACCTGAAGGTCTGAACACCCGGCCTGATACGATTGCCGTGTGTGAAGAATGTGGCAGGGCGTTTTGCGCAGTCCATATCGATCAATGTCCGGTCTGTGAAAAATGGGTATGTAAAGAACATTCTGTTGAATGCAGCTCATGTGAAACACTGTTCTGTACAGAGCATGCACTGCAGGTATGTCCGGACTGTCACCTTCCCCTGTGTGCGGAATGTACCGTTGCCTGTCCGCAATGCAACGCAGTCGTGGGAAAAAACCATCTGCATGCATGCACATCATGCGGGATTACCGGTTGTGAAAAATGCGTCCGGGATAAACCGGTGAAAGGATTACCCGGATTATTCAAAAGTGCTAAGATATGCAAAGCGTGTTACGGGAAATAATGTTCAGGGTACTCTGAAATTCAGACAGTTCCTGACATTGTGGCTATTTCAGCAGACGGTGGAGAGATCCAGGAGAACCAGATGCCGGGATTAGGTTTTTCCTATTAAAATTTTCCAGTAGTTCCCAGGTTACCGTCACCGAATCTTCTCCCTCTATCTCTACCGGTTCAATATCGGGGAGAGACTCACACATCAAATTTGCGGTAAATGTCCATACCTTCCCGGAAGCGGACTTCGCTCCATCCATATTCGATATGCACAACCGGTCCCGGTCGTACCCCGGCAGCTTTACCAACATCCCGGCATTGTCCCGGGCTGCCAGAACCTCTTTCCCGAGTATCTCTGTGTGCAGGCTCTCCATATCCCTGACATCAAACGATATCTTCATCTCAGCGTGACCCATGCTGACGACAAGATTATCGATGATCTTCCCCAGTTCCTGTTTATTGAACGGCAGTTCGAGACGCAGGTCGTGTTTGCAGACAAAGCCAGGAAAGATCCTCCCCTTCTCCTTCTCATCGTACCGGGAGTCGCTGGTGATAGAAAAATTCGTGGTTTTCAGTGCCTTCCGCCCGACAGGGGATTTATCAAGTTCATCCCGCAGGGTCTCAACACGGATATTCACCCGGCTGATGCTCCGGTCGTATTTCATATGCTGTCCCGAAATAGTGAATGAAAGTATCACCGTATTGGGATCCTTCGACACCGTTGCATAGCTCTGGACCCGGATTATTCCTGGTTGCATGAGGTACCATGAAAGGCTGTACCCCTGGATAGTTACCGAAAATAATCCTGTTATAGTGAGAAATGAGAGAACAGACACCTGTAGATTCCTGAATCCAAAGATTTAACGTCATTTGCAATGAATGGCTGTTCTGAATACCCATGGCAAAATTTTCAGATGGATCAGGAGCTCAATCCGCATTACCATATATCAATGGTTTAGTATAGACTATGTTCTATGAATCCTTCGGGCAGGGATACATTCAATGAAGGAAA
>JBGOZZ010000269.1:0-2988 GCA_041480465.1 Methanoregula sp.
CGATATACGCAGCGCTCCGGGAGATCAACCCCAGCCCGTACATGTATTATATCGATTTTGGCGACGAGCAGGTGATAGGGGCGAGCCCCGAGATGCTCGTGCGGGTGGAGAAACGGCGGGTAACAACCGTGCCGATTGCCGGAACCCGCCCGCGGGGGCGCGATTCCCGGGAGGATGCAGAGTTTGCACAAGATCTTCTTGCGGATCCCAAGGAAAGGGCAGAGCACACGATGCTTGTCGATCTCGCGAGAAACGATCTGGGACGGGTATGCCGGTTCGGATCGGTGGAAGTTGAAGAATTCATGGGCATCGAGAAATTTTCCCATGTCCAGCATATCGTTTCCACGGTCAGGGGCATGCTCAAAGACAACCTGGATTGTTACGATGCATTCAAATCCTGTTTTCCTGCCGGCACTGTATCGGGTGCACCAAAAATCCGGGCGATGCAGATCATCGAAGAGGAAGAGACCCGGAACCGGGGGCTCTATGCCGGGGCAGTCGGGTATATCGGCTTTGACCGGAATCTTGAGTTTGCTATTGCGATCCGGACGGTGATGGTCCGCAATGGCAGGGCGTACGTGCAGGTGGGGGCAGGGATTGTCGCAGATTCAATCCCGGAACATGAATGGACGGAAACCGAGAGTAAAGCATCGGCGATGCTGCGGGCGATCGAGAGGGCAGGAGTGTCATCGTGAAAGTCCTGATCGTGGACTGTTACGACAGCTTTACCTTCAACCTGTACCAGCAGGTCGGTAAACTCGGGGGCAATCCGGTTGTTTTGCCATGCGACACCCCGCTCGAACACCTAAAAAAGAGCGGGTGCGACCGGATTATCCTCTCACCGGGGCCGGGGACACCCGGGGATTCCGGTGTCTGTCCTGAAGTGCTGAAAACCATGAGCAGGACGATTCCTACACTGGGCGTCTGTCTCGGGCACCAGGCAATCTGCACGACATATGGCGGGGAGGTCATCCGGGCAGGGCACCTGATGCATGGCAAGACTTCTGGAATCCAACACGACGGAATGGGAATTTTTACTGGTATACCTGCACCGTTCACTGCGACACGATACCACTCGCTTGTCGCTAAAAAAGACTCCCTGCCGGCGGATCTGCAGGTTTCAGCAACCAGCCTTGATGATCATTACGTGATGGGGGTTCGTCATACCCGGTACCCGATTGACGGTGTCCAGTTCCACCCGGAGAGTATCCTGTCTCAGGAAGGCGATAGGATTATCAGAAATTTCCTGTATGGAAACCGGGAGGCACCATGATGTTCAAAGAAACCCTCACCAAACTTGCAGGACGACAGGATCTCAACCCTGCTGAAGCTGCGGGGGTGATGAGAATAATAATGGAGGGCAAAGCGTCGCAGGCACAGATCGGTGCATTCCTTCTTGCACTGCACATGAAGGGTGAAACAGCGGATGAGATAGCTGCGTTTGCCCGGGTCATACGGGATAATGCGATAACAGTAAAACCGAGGACCCGGCGGATGCTTGTCGACACCTGCGGTACCGGAGGGGACGGGGCACAGACGTTCAACATCAGCACCGCATCAGCAATTGTTGCGGCCGGCGCTGGTTGCCCGGTTGTCAAGCACGGAAACAGGGGCATGAGCAGCAGGTGTGGATCAGCAGATGTCCTCGCAGCACTGGGAGTGAATCTTGCCATTGATCCGAATGTCCAGGCAGATATTGTAGAGCGGGTGGGCATTGCATTCTTCTTTGCCCCGGCCTACCACCCGGCAATGAAACATGTCATGACCGCACGCCAGGAGATCGGGTGCAGGACGGTCTTTAATATCCTCGGCCCGCTCGCAAATCCGGCAGGAGCTCAGGCACAGGTACTGGGGGTTTATCATCCGGAGCTCACCGGAACTATCGCAGAAGTGCTCAGGTTACTGGGACTCTCGCGGGCGATGGTCGTCCACGGATCAGGACTTGACGAGATTACGACGACCGGAGACACTGTAATCGCTGAACTCGGCAGCGGAGCGATACGGAAGTACACCATCCGGTACGACACATTTGGTATTGCACCCGCTCACCTTCAGGATCTCGCCGGTGGGAGCCCACAGGATAATGCCCGGATCATCCGTGATATCCTGGAGGGGGAACTGGGTGCACCGCGGGATATTGTACTTATGAATGCAGGAGCCGCACTTTATGTGGGAGGGCTGGCACGGGATCTTCATGAAGGGATCCGGTTTGCTGCCGCTTCTATCGATTCAGGCAATGCGTCTTCTCGGCTCAATGCCCTCGTTGATGCAACACGGGGCGTAGCATGATCCTCGATGAGATCATCGTTCGCACTCAGAAACGGGTTGCCAAGCTTCCGCCAGGGTTACCTGAGAACGGCACCCGGTCTCGCGCAAGCCTGATTGATGCGATACGAAACAGGAATGGCAGGAATGCGATTATCGCAGAGATCAAATGCGCCTCGCCCAGCCGGGGTATTATCCGCCGGAACGTGGACATGGCGATGATGGCGGGCGCACTTGCCGAAAAGGGCTGCGTTGCACTCTCGGTACTGACAGAGCCGTATTACTTCGGGGGAACCGGGCAGGACATAGCGCAGGTAAAATCGGCGGTACGTATTCCGGTCCTGCGCAAGGACTTTATTATAGATGAACGGCAGATATCGGAGTCTCTGGCACTCGGTGCTGACGCGGTACTCCTGATTGCGGCAGTACTTAAAGAGCGCCTGCCCATATTCGTTGGCCTTGCACTGGAATGCGGTCTTGAACCCCTTGTAGAGGTTCATACCCGAAGCGAAGTGGAGACCGCTCTGTCTACAACTGCAGAACTGATCGGCATCAATAACCGCAGCCTTTCGACACTCAGGGTAGACCGGTCCACAACGCGTCTCCTCTCGGAAAGGATTCGATCTGCAGGGAGAACGATCGTGTCAGAAAGTGGTATGATGACAGGAGATGACATCCGGGAGATGAAACCCTACTGCGATGCATTCCTGATCGGCTCATCAA
>JBGOZZ010000270.1:0-2974 GCA_041480465.1 Methanoregula sp.
AGCAGGAATCAGAGATGTGATCCGCGAACATACCATCCCGGGTTTATCTGCAATCGCTTCCCTGTTCCTGCTCTCAACTTTCCTGTTGTATAACGTCACAGCTGACGGGGTAGTGCAAATGTATTAATATTTATAAAAATATTCATATATTTTAGCCGCTTGTTATGGCCGGAGTTCATATACCGGGGGTGGCGGTATGGGATGGAAGTATACCTATGTAAAAGGAATTCCGATAGAGGCACAATACCTCTACAAGAAGGCGATGGAGATGTACAACTTGGGAAAAACCGACAGTGCACTGAAATATCTCAGGCAGACACTGGTGATTGCTCCCTGTTATTCAAAGGCACTCTTTACCATGGGCACCTGCCTGGAAAAGCTTGGCCTGCATGGTGAGGCGACCGCACGATATGAGCAGGCAGTCCGGATTGACCCCTCATTAAAGGAGATTCTGGAAAAGCGAAGATAATATGCTTTTAATAATAAACGGCTTTGTTTCAATACTGAATACTCAGGTCTGTATAAGTATCGGTTTTAAGAACTGACCGGTATAACTTTTCGCAACACCTGCCACGTTTTCCGGTGTCCCGGTTGCAACAATTTCACCGCCGGCGTCACCGCCATCAGGACCGATGTCGATGAGGTAGTCTGCCGATTTGATCACGTCAAGGTTATGCTCGATCACGATGACCGTGTTCCCCTTCGCGACAAGATCATCGAGCACCTTGATCAGTTTCTTCGTATCATCGAAATGAAGCCCGGTGGTCGGCTCATCCAGCAGGTACAGGGTCTTCCCGGTCGCACGCTTGGCAAGCTCCCGTGTGAGTTTGATCCGCTGGGCTTCCCCGCCCGAGAGTGTAGTTGAACTCTGCCCGAGCTTGATGTAATCGAGGCCGACCCGGGAAAGTGTCTCGAGCTTGTTCCTGATGGAAGGGATGTTCTCAAAGAGCTTCATCGCCTCCTCGACACTCATGGCCAGCACGTCGGCAATGGATTTGCCCTTGTATTTCACCTCGAGGGTCTCGCGGTTGTAGCGTGTTCCCTTGCACTCTTCACAGTCGATATAGACATCCGGCAGGAAGTTCATCTCGATCCGGATCAGCCCGTCGCCCTCACACGCATCGCACCTGCCGCCCCGGATGTTGAACGAGAACCGTCCCGGCTTATAACCCCGCATCTTTGCCTCCTTTGTCTGGGCAAAGACAGCACGTATCTCATCAAAAACCTTGGTGTAGGTCGCAGGGTTGCTCCGCGGGGTTTTACCTATAGGGGACTGATCGATGACGATGACTTTGTCGATCTCCGCGTCAAAGATGATACCATCGTGCCTGCCCGCCTGCTCCCGCGACTGGTGGAGGATTTGCATCATGCCCTTGTAGAGGGTTTCGTAGACGAGCGTGGATTTCCCGCTCCCGGAGACCCCGGTGATGACCGTGAGCACCCCGATCGGGAACTTTACATTGATATTTTTGAGATTGTTCTCCCGGCAGCCTTTCACCGTGATATACTTCTTTGACTCCCGCCGTTTCTCCGGAATCTCGATCTGTCTGGCCCCGATGAGGTATTGGCCGGTGAGGGATTTTTTGTTCTTCTCGATCTGGGCGGGTGTCCCTTCTGCTACCACTGCACCGCCGTGGAGCCCGGCACCGGGCCCCATATCGATCACGTGATCGGCAGAGCGGATCATGTCCTCGTCATGCTCCACTACGATCAGCGTGTTGCCGAGATCGCGGAGCGTCCGCAGCGTACCGATTAGTTTGCGGTTGTCCCGCTGGTGGAGCCCGATTGACGGTTCATCCAGTACGTAGAGCACTCCCATCAGGTTCGATCCGATCTGGGTGGCGAGCCGGATCCTTTGTGCCTCCCCGCCGGAGAGCGTGCCGGCATTTCGTGAGAGCGTCAGGTAACCAAGGCCGACTTTCTCCAGAAATTCCAGACGTGAGCGGATCTCCTTGATGATCTGTTTTGCGATCTCCACTTCCCTGTCTGTAAGATCGAGATGGGCAAAGATCGCGACAGAATCGCTGACCGGGAGATCCGTCACATCGATGATGGATTTCCCGCTGATCCTGACAGCAAGCACCTTATCCTTGAGCCGCCTGCCCTTACATGCCGGGCAGTCAGAGACCCGCATATATCCTTCCAGCTCACGCTTGCGGTAATCGGACTGGGTTTGTGCGTACAGGCGGGCGGTCTGGGGGAGCAGTCCTTCCCATTCACCGGTATGGGACCAGTGGGCATCCCCGTTCTTCATACTCATCGAGAACTTCATGCGCCTGGATGATCCGTACATGAGGGCGTTATATTGCTCCTCAGAAAGGTCTTTTATCGGCGTCAGTACATCAAACCCGAAGTGCTTTGCCACCGTCGACAGGTACTGCCCCCGGAAGCCATCCATCGGATTGCGGTAGGGGGCCACTGCGCCGTCTGCGATGCAGCGGTTCCTGTCAGGGATGATCAGGTCCGGGTCAAACTCCATCTTCACACCAAGGCCATGACACTCTTCACAGGCACCAAACGGGCTGTTGAACGAGAACATCCTCGGCTGGAGCTCCTCAAAGGCTATCCCGCAGACCGGGCAGGCCATAAGCGACGAGTAGGTCGATTCTTTTTCTGTTTCGTCAATGACAAAGATAAGCCCCTCAGATTTCTTCAGGGCATTTTCCACCGCTTCAGTAAGGCGTGAGCGGTCTGATGAGTCCAGCCGGTCGATGACGATCTCGATATCCTGTTTTTTATACCGGTCGAGATTGATCTCTTCATCGGTACGGATGATCTTTTTATTCACCCGGACCCGTGTGTAGCCCTCTTTGTCCAGATCACGGAGGAGCTGCTGGTACGTGCCTTTCTTCTGGCGGACAATGGGGGAGAGGATCGTGACCATGCCTGGGTGTTCTGCCCTGATCTGGTCGGCTATCCGGTCCGGTGTCTGTGAAGCGATCGGAATATTGTGCTCCGTGCAATAGGGCGTCCC
>JBGOZZ010000271.1:0-2972 GCA_041480465.1 Methanoregula sp.
AAAAATCAGGGAAAATTTAAACGTGTCAGAACTATTCAATCTCATCTATGCGATCCGGTAGCATCATTTCCGTGATTGTCTTCTGCTCAATACTCATAGCAGGGTGTATACAACTACCGGGCATGCATATTCTCAGTAACACTCCTGATCCCATTATCGGCCAGTGGATTGGAGGTGAGCTGCCGGCATCAGACCGGCACATGATTTTTTATGAAAACCAGACATTTTTTTCAACGAATTTCTTTTTAAACCGGGGAGAAACGACTGATACCGGCAACTGGACAAAAAAAGAACCCGGTCGTTATTCATTGCAGTCAGTTACCGGTGAAATAAACAACTGGGTATACGATTCGTTTGATGATTCCATGTACATGAGCGGATTACCCCAGATGAAATACCACCGCTACAAAGGGTAAACCGAGGGCTTTGATCGGTTCGCTCATGAACTTCAATCCGTCATTCGTGTCTTTCCGGTTCCCGGACCAAAACCTATTTTTCTGCACGGACGGGCATAATTACCGTCGTGATACCGCTGTACTGTAAACGTCTCTGTATTGCAAATGCAGTCTCGTTATGCAGAATCTTCTGGAACGGATTTTCATGCCGGAAAACTATCTGTCCGGTGAAAAACGTGGAGTTCGGGAACTCCTTTGCGATGTTTTTGCAGAGTGGTACTGCCATTTCCACAACATCGGTTCCGATATCCATCCGGTAATCTGCAGCAAAACCCGTCTCCCGGGCAAGATCAACGTATTTCAAAAGTGATTTGCTCGTTGATTCCGAAAGTGCCGTCACTTCAGCCGCACCCTTGAATGTTCCTGAATCTACTACGGCAATAGAGACAAAAATAAAATTTTCATAGACACCGGGAAAATTTTTTATGATAGAATAAAACGTGTTTACCCCAAAACCATGAAACCCGGTGACGAGTTGCACCGCCGTCATTTTGTGGGGATTTACGGGTTCGGTATTTTTTTCACCGGTCGCAGGTATAACCTCGAGCAATGTATCTAATTTCCGCATTCCTTTTGTTACCTTCTGGTAATGCCCTTGGATCAGGAAGCAGAGCCCGACGAGAGCAGTTGTCAGAAACAACGTGAGCCAGCCGCCCTCGCCAATCTTTTCAAAAAGGGTGATGACAAGGATTGTGCTGCACAGCACAAGACCGGTGAGGTGGATAGGAATATGCCGCTTCCAGTCTTTCTCCGTTGCACGGTTTTTATAAAAGAACCGGGACATGCCAAACTCAGAGATTGAGAACGTCAGAAACACATTGATTGCATACATGGTAACCAGGATGATGATAGAGCCCCGCGTGAATATCATTATTACAAGTGCTGACCCGCCCATGAGCAGGATACCGTTGGTCATCGTGAGGCGTTCCGAGAGCAACGCGAACGAGCGGGGGAGCCACGAATCGATTGCCATGTTCGCCATGACCCGTGGACCATCAATAAACCCGGTCTGAGCTGCTACACAGAGCAGGGCAGCTTCAGAAAATATGGTGATCAATGCGAGGAGTCCTCCCAAAGGCCAGGTACTAAAAACACCGTTTGCGAGGACCGCATTCAGCGTCTGGCCTGGTACTGGTTGAACATTCCAGAGCAAGTAGCAGGCAAAGAGACCCCCGGAAAGGACTGCAAGGGAGATGGCCATATACGCCATCGTGCGCTTGCCGGTCTTCACCCGGGGCTCGCGCATGATCTGCATCCCGTTGGCAACTGCTTCAATCCCGGTGTAGGTGCCACCACCCAGCGAATATGCTCGTAAGAAAATTGCCAGCACCCCGATAATACCGATCGCCGCCAGGTCGCGGGAAAGTCCTGCCTGGATTCCATCAGCAACCGGGGCAATATGAGGTGCCTGGGCAAAAATACCATAGCCGAGCAGCAAGACATGAGCCGCTATGAATACGAGAAATATAGGGGCGAGCACCATGACAGACTCTTTTACTCCCCGTAGGTTGATCACAATCAGGATCAGGATAAGCATGCAGGCAAACGCGAGTTTGTACGGCTGGTACGAAAATGGCAGGAATGAAAAGACCGCTTCACCGCAGGCGGCGATGGAAACTGTGATAGTGAGCATATAGTCGATCAACAGGGCGCTTCCGGAAACGACACCCATCCGATTACTGAGAGTATGGGTTGCAACAATATACCCCCCGCCGCCGCTGGGAAAATGCTCGATAATGCGGGTATAGGCATACGAAATGATGAAAACGGTAAGCGCAGTTCCAAGAGCAAGAAAGACCGCAAGATAGGTGTGTTCACCGAGTGCGATGAAGGCTTCCGGCGGTCCATAGGAGGAGGAGGAAACACCATCAGCGCCTAAACCAATCCATGCAAGGAGGGGAAAGAGTGCAATCTTATGGAATATACCGGGATCTTCAACATTCTTCTTCGCACCAATTATAAAACGTCGGGCGCCAGCCCGAATATCCTCCCAGTTCCACGAGTCCTTAGGTCCCACGGTATCTTCTTCCGGCAGCTGGACAGATTTATTTCTTGTGTAAGAACGACCTGTCTGCGTCTTGGGAATAGTTCAAACCAATATTGACTATGCAATAAGAGCTACTGTAATGTTAGCCGACTTAATACTTTTCTGGTAAATATACCCCACAATCAGCCGTAAAAACCCGATCCCCGCCATTATTATTCAACCGAACGATCCATGTAAAGTGAGCCTAAAATCTAAAATATGCCAATAAGTGAGGGATTTATTGATAATTCGATCCTTTCAGTAAACCATCCTGGAAAAGTGACCGCAGCCTTTGACACACGGGGCTTATCAGGATAATGGATCTGGCAATCCAAAAAATGCGTCACTTCAACCGGAACCACTCTCTCGTTATCAAAGCCATGTCGATCAATGGACTTGGATTTGTCGAACGCTGCACCCCTGTCTCTTCCCAGATTCTACGAAGATATAGCAGGTGAACGACTCCCAAGAAAAGGAGTCCGTTAAGATCA
>JBGOZZ010000272.1:0-2970 GCA_041480465.1 Methanoregula sp.
ACCTTTTTCAAGTTCATCTTACCTTGCCGGCGGTCCGGATCGCGAATGAGTCCTCTACATAGGTAACAAAGATCTTTCCATCGCCGATAGTACCTTCATCAGGTGTGTTTTTCGACCCGGTCTTCGCTTCCGCTCGTATAATTATGACCATTTTTGCCACTTCGTTGTCAGGTACTACGATCATTAGCATCTCTTTCGGAATTTCTGTGTAGTGGAATGCGCCAAAGGTAATTCCCATCTCCTTACCATGACCAGTCACGTGAATGCGGGTCATTCCCCCAATCCCGGCTGCGTCGATGGCTTTGATCACCCGTTGCGCCGATTCCGGCCGGATTACAGCCCAGATCATCTTCATAACCGGCTCTCACCCTCTCTTCATTAATAACATCAAAAATCGCTGAATTTCCCACGACATACTGGAACAAATCGTTTCATGTGGCTTCCCATTCTGCATAAAAGAATCCGGGACAAATTTCGGTACAAGTTGTTTCTGGCATTTTCTGTGCAGATATAACTGCAACATCTAAAAACCGGCCCGTAGGGAGGTGAACCTCCGTGCCGGCAGAGTTAGAGAATGGTTTTATGCTGGTGTTCGTGTTTCCGGTTACACCTCCGTTTCTCCGGTACGGATCCGGATCGACTTCTCTACCGGGATGACAAAGATCTTCCCGTCACCAATCTTCCCGGTTCGGGCCGATTCGGTAAGGGTAGCGATCAGGGTATCGACATCCTTTTCTTTGACCACGATCTCGATCTGGATCTTTGGCAGCATGTCGACATTCATCAGGCCTCCCCGGTATTCAAGGGTGATACCTTTCTGCTCGCCCCTTCCCCGGACTTCAGTCATGATCATACTGACGAAACCCTTGTCCTCCAGCGCTTTCTTGACGAACTCAAATCGTTCCGGTCTAATGATTGTTTTAACCAGTTTCATGATGATCCCTCCGGATCAGCACCGCTCTCCATGCTGCGAGATGTCGAGTCCGACATATTCTTCTTCTTCCGATACGCGCAGCCCGATCGTCTTGTCAACGATAACTGCGAGGATATAGGTAATCACAAAGGCATAGACGACTGCTGCACCTGCACCAACGACTTGAGCGAGGAACTGATGGACATTGCCTTCGAGAAGACCTGATTTTCCGTTGATTGCTGCTGCGGCAAAGATACCAGTTGCGAGCGCACCCCAAAGACCACCCATGCCATGGACAGCCCATGCGTCTAGGCTTTCGTCGATTCCTTTTTTCTGTCGGAACAGCATGATGCTGTAGCAGAGCACACCGGCGACCGCACCGATAACGATCGCTGCCATCGGTGTCACGTACCCGGCTGCGGGAGTGATTGCAACAAGGCCAGCCACCGCACCTGAGATAAACCCAAGCGAGCTTGGCTTACCGCCATAAGCCCACGAGACAAGCATCCACGCGATTGCAGCCGCTGCGGCCGCTGTGTTGGTGGTGACGAACGCTACGGCCGCCAGCCCATTCGCGTCGACTGCACTGCCTGAGTTAAACCCGAACCAGCCGAACCAGAGCAGGGCCGCACCCAGGATTGACCACGGGATATTGGCTGGTTCCATCCCGTACTTTCCATACCCGACACGTTTTCCTATCACGAGTGCCAGTGCAAGTGCCGCAAATCCTGAGCTAATGTGGACGACCGTGCCGCCAGCAAAGTCGATCGCGCCGAATGTTGCCGACCAACCGCCGCCCCATACCCAGTGAGCGAGCGGATCATAGACAATGGTAGTCCAGAGTGCCGCGAAGACAAGGTACGAGCTAAACTTGATCCGCTCTGCAAATCCAGAGGTCACGATTGCCATAGTTACTGTAGCAAAGACGAGCTGGAAGACCATGTAGAGCAGTCCTGGCACTGCCGCACTGTACGGCCCCGGGTCCATGCCCACGTTATTCAGTCCAAGATACTGTAAGTTGCCGATGAACCCGCCGACATCCGGACCGAATGCAAGGGAGTAGCCGAGCAGCACCCACTGGATGCTGACGAGTGCAAAGGCAACAAACGACAGGGTGATCATGTTGATGAAGTTTTTCTTTCGGACAAGACCACCATAGAATAATCCCACACCCGGCGTCATGATCATGACAAGCGCCGTCGATGCGAGGATCCATGCTGTTGCTCCTGAATCAATAGCCATTCATTTCACCTGTGATGAACAAATTTGAGATTCGCACCTGACTGGGGAATGCATGCTCCCTGTCCGGTGCCCCTGATCATGCAAGGATTCCGGCATGAGACGGCACATGTATAGCAGTGATCCGAAATCTCCCGGAAATCGATTTGCATGCCTGATGTCATCATGTCAATCAGCCTTCCTATTCCATTAGTAAGTTTTTGATTTGTAGGAAAGAAGATTCGTTCCTATATATTTAAATATTGTTATTTGCTATACTTATTAGGTGCAGACCCGGCATTACCAGAATGCCTGTTATTCTGCACAAGCATTGAGCACCGTTTCAGTGCATTCGTATGTTGGATGGTGTTAGAATGGCGCAAGTGAATAAACCAAAAAAAATGACAGAAGTGACAAAAGAACAGATTAGCGGAGTTCATTCTCTTATAAAAAAGAAGAAGATTCAGATCGTTGACTTAAAATTTAACGACCTGCCCGGCCTCTGGCAGCATTTCTCAATCCCTGCCTCGGAGCTGAACGGCTCCACCGATCCTGAGTCAGGAATCTGGGCAGAAGGAATAGGCTTTGACGGATCCTCCATCCGGGGGTTCCAGAAGATCCAAGAGTCTGATATGCTCCTATACTTAGACACATCCACCGCTGTCATCGACCCGGTCTGCGAAGTACCCACACTCTCAATAATCTGCGATGTCTTTGATCCTCTCACTAAACAGGCATATACCCGTGATCCACGGTTTATTGCCTAGAAGGCAGAAGAGTACCTCAAATCCACCGGCATTGCCGATGAGAGTTTCTGGGGGCCGGAGTACGAGTTCTTC
>JBGOZZ010000273.1:0-2966 GCA_041480465.1 Methanoregula sp.
ACGTTAAAAGGTGCTATCCAGTTTCCCTTTCCCGAACGCAGGATAGTTGTGGACGCGGGCGCAATCCCCTATGTAGTCAATGGTGCAGATGTCATGCGGCCAGGCATCGTTTCAGTTTCCGATGATGTTAAAGCGCTCTCACCCGTCCAGATCGTTGACGAGCGGCATGGCAAACCTCTCGCAATAGGAATTGCGCTCCTTGATGCGCCCGATATGCGTGCCAGAACTTCAGGAAAGATGTGCAAAAATTTTCATCACGTCAGCGATGAAATATGGAACATCGAAATCTGACAATAAATGGTTCATACAGCTTATGCGTAAAATCGGCGATTCTCAATATTTTATTGCAAAAAACCCCTTATCGGTCGTTTCAAAATAGATACTATTAAATAAGTTTCATCATACAGTTTTTTTATGGTTAAAATCATTGATACCCTTCTTGGAAAGAGTTCCACAAGCTCAGATGATGATTATATGGAGCTCGATCTCGCTTCCTACGAAGAGCAGGGAGGTTCTGCTCCGGCATTGCTCGTGAAGATCGCGACGATTACTGATCTCAAGGATACACCACGGGTCAAGGATGAAGTTTATAGTGGTAACATAGTAATTGTTGACATTTCGCGGCTCAAAATGGACAAGATATCCTATGAGCGGGTTTTAAAAGACTTAAAAGAAGTGGCAAAGGACGTCAACGGGGATATCATCGGTCTGGGGGATCAGAGGTATGTCGTTCTCACCCCGATGTCGGTAAAAATTTCCCGTGACAAGATTGGTGGAGCTTAAAGGTGCGAACTGTCGTTCCGGGTCCATGTCCTTATTGTAATACAGAAATCGAATATATCTACCAGACAGAAAACATTCCCTATTTTTCTGATATTCTGATCATTTCTGCTCTCTGCGATTCATGCGGATACAAATATGTCGACACCCAGCATCTCAAAGAAAACAAACCTTCCGGTTCGAGCTGCAGGTAGACAAAGCTGAAGATCTTGCAATCCGTGTCGTCCGAAGTATGAGCGCAAGTCTTGAAATTCCCGAGCTGGGTGTGCGAATAGATCCCGGTCCGGCGTGCCAGGGTTTCGTGTCCAATGTTGAGGGAGTCCTGGATCGTATTGAACAGATTGTAAAGGGAGCCCTGATCTGGGGCGAGGATGAGGAACAGGAAAATGCACGAGCACTTCTTAAAAAAATTGATTGCGTGAAAGACGGGTCATTAGCGATAACTCTCATTCTTGAAGACCGATGTGGCAACAGTGCCATTATTACGGAAAAAGCACGCGAGAGTGTCTATATACCGGAACAAAACCAGTAATTAAAAAAAGTTCAGGTAATTTCGATATCCCGCAACCACACCCCGGGATTCTCGATAATTTCCCCAACGACTTTTACTCCTCTGACAATCTTCTGTACACAGGTCACACTTGCGGGGGGTACAATATACGCGTATCCCATTCCCATGTTGAATGTGCGGTACATCTCGATCATTGAGATATCCCCGGTTTTCTGGATCCAGGAGAAGATTTCCGGTGGCGTGAGTGGTGCGTCGAGGCGGAACCCATACTGGCTGAGCCTCCTGAAATTGAGCAAACCCCCCCCAGTGATATGGCACATGCCATGTACTCTGCAGGTTGATGCCACCTCCAGACTTTCATGATAGATCCGGGTAGGTGTGAGGAGTTCCTCACCAAGTGTCCTGTCGTTCTTAAGCCGCTTGTCGTAATCTGCATATTTTTCCACAACTGAACGGGCAAGGGAAAGCCCATTGCTGTGGACACCAGTAGAAGGGACGCCAAGGATTTTGTCACCCGGCTGTATCGTACTGCCATCGATGATCTTATCCTTTTTCTGTATTCCCAGGCAGGTGCCTGCAAGGTCAAGACCAGTTACCAGACCGCGAAGGGATGCGGTCTCACCTCCCACGATATCGATATTTGCCTGGCGGGCGCCCTCATTTAAACCGATGCCAATCTGAGCCATCTTCTCGACCGACAGCTTGTCCGTGGCGATGTAGTCCACAAACGCGACAGGCTCCATGTTCATAACATAGAGATCATTGACGTTCATCGCAACACAGTCGATACCAACCGTACTCCAGTCCTGCATCTTATCGGCAACCAGCATCTTTGTTCCGACTCCGTCGGTGGTCAACGCAAGGGCCATCTCCCCGAAATCAATAAGTCCGGCAAAATGACCCAGACTGCCAGCCATCATAAAACTGCCTTTCCGTCTGTAAGTCAGGTTTTTTATAAGGGCTTTTATTGCAGTTGCTTCGAGGTTAATATCGACACCTGCCTCACGGTACGTGATGTTACTCATCGCACTCCTCCGATAACCTGAATTCATCGTGGAGTACTCGTACTGCCCGGGGGCCATCCTGCTGTTTTACCACGAATGAGATATTCGCTTCTGACGATCCCTGTGAGATCATCATGACATTGACCCCGGTTTTTCCGAGGGCGGTGAAGATCCTGCCTCCGGTGCCGGGCGCACCAGCCATACCGGCACCCACTACTGCAACTGCACATACATCATGGTTATGGGTTACTTCCCGCACTATTCCCTGCTTCACCAGATCGGCAAGCGCGTGTACGGCAGCATTGAGGTGCGCCTCATCTACAATAAGCGAAATATTTGCTTCAGATGATCCCTGTGAGATCATCATGACATTGACTTCATGATCTGCAAGGATGGTGAAAATTGCTTTTGCCACTCCGGGTCTGCCGATCATCTGGGCACCATTGATGTTTATTGCAGCAACTTTGTCGATATAAGTCAGGGCCTTAACCACGCGGTTGTCCCGTTGCCCGTTCCGTACGATAACAGTTCCCGGATGTGAGGGATTGAAGGTATTTTTTACCCGGACAAGAATGTTCTTTCGCATTGCGGGTTCTATCGAACGCGGGTGCATCACTTTTGCACCGAAATATGAGAGCTCCATCACCTCGATATAGGAGAGAGATCGCATC
>JBGOZZ010000274.1:0-2950 GCA_041480465.1 Methanoregula sp.
CCATTATGCGCAGGATTTCAGAATCTCCAGACATGGCAGTAACCTTAATTATTCTTCTTTAGAATGAATAAGGCTATCTCATCGTGTGGTTACGATACAGCCCTCACCAGTCACGATCACCGTATGCTCATGCTGGGAGACCAGGGATCCGGGGATGTCAGAAAGGACCGGGTAAACGTGAAGTACCTGTGATCTCACAAGTCCGTGAAGTGCAATATCAAGTTTTTTCTCGTTGAGCCATCTCCGGGCAAAAGGCAATCCATTGCGATCCTTAATGGTATTCAGTATGGTGCGCGCGGCAGGAGTGCGGACAGGTTTTTTTGAAATCTGCGAATAAATTTCTTTACGGGTTTTTTCACCGACATGTCCGGATCCCGTTGTTGCGAATGGTTCAATAGCAAAAACCATGCCTTCCTCAAGTACAACACCCCCGTTAATTCCGACATTGGGAATGGTAGGAGAGCGGTGGAGAATGTAACGATCAAGCCCGTGTCCGGTCAGATTCGATATTGGGCGATAACCGCGACTTTCGATCTCTTTCTGGATTGCTGCCCCCAGATCTCCCGCTGTGGCTCCAGGACGGACCGCTTTAATCGCGGATCCAAGAGCCTGTTCGGACGCATCAAGGAGGAGTGAGTTGTTCCCGAGATCAATCGTGGTTGCAGTATCAGCGATATACCCCTCTATCTGGACCCCAAGATCCAATTTTGCCACGTCCCCTTTGACAAATACTCTTTCATCTCCCGGTGATGCAGTATCGTGTGCAGCGTCTTCATTTAAGGAAAGGTTAAGAGGAAACGCGAGTGCTGCCCCCTCTTCCTGTACCTGTGCCTCAATCGATTCGACCAGATCCAGATACGATGCCCCGATGCGAATTCCCTGCGCACCATGGCAGAGGATTTTTGCCGCGAGTACACCCGCATCACGATACTTTTCAAAAATATCATCTTTCATACGATCAATTCCTCGGGAAATACAGTGAAGTTTTCAAACCCTGTCTTTGTGACAACTCCTATATCCTCAAGGCGAACCCCTCCGATACCGGGATAGTAGAGCCCTGGCTCGATGGTGATGACGTTACCGGATACCAGTACTTTCCCGGCAGGTCCAACCGTGGGAAGTTCATGAACCTGAAGCCCCACGCCATGACCGAGATTATGTATGAAACCGAGTGAATTGCTTTCATATCCATGGTCTTTGAAAAAGTCAACGACAGCCTGGTGGATATCGGCTCCTGATACCCCTGCTTTCACTTGGGAGGTCCCGAGTTGTTTTGCCTGGCGGAGGGCATCGTACATTGCGAGGAGATCTTCGGAAGGTTCTCCTTTGACAACGGTACGGGTCATATCCGCATAATATCCTGATTTCTCTTCCACCGGAAAAAGGTCAATGACGATGGGCTCGCCCGATTTAAGTGGCCCAGTCCCTGTCATGTGGGGTATTGCGGTGTCCTCCCCGCATGAAACAATGGTATCCACTGCGCTGCACCCATGCTGCAGGAGCAGGCTGTGCATGGAGAACTTTACCTGTTCGGCTGTCAGGGGTTTTCTGTCAAGATGAAGGATTCCTTTTTTTATCGATGCGTTCCTGATTAGTGAGACTGCAAGTCCCATCGCTTTCTGCGTCACTTTCTGCACATTTTTCATCACCAGGATTTCCTGTCTGCTTTTCTTTGACCGCATATCCATGACCGTTCCTTTGTCCACTGACAGGGAACAGTGTTCACCCAGGGCATTTGCGAGTGCGACCGGGAAATCTGGCGGGACAAGAACTTTTTTCCCGACCAGTCCGGCAATCATTGCTGCTGTCGCGCGATATGGATCCTTTTCTTTTTTTAAAATATCCGGAAGCCTGGCCTGCGTCCTGGTCATGACTGCAGCGGAAGCCTCTCGCGATGCGCGTCCCGTCTCCATCTGGGACACAACAATTACTCCCTGCTCTCCGGGCTTTTTGAAAAAGACGAAAGGATCGTTTGTCGTAAAATGCGTCAGATACCTCATATCGGCATCACGCGATGATGCATAAGCAACATAGGCATCAGCACCACGTTTTTTGATCGCGTCTGAAAGTGAATCCATCTCTCATCCTATATGTAGTTAAACGTCAAGTACTTTTATTTCGGAGTTGATGTACGAGTGATGGATGAGGAGAGTAAAAGAAAGTTCAAAATGAAATTTTATTATCTTGCTGTGCAGCTTAATGTCATCATTCTGTTTTTTGCATTCTCTTTTGTTGTATTATTTATTGGCCCTGCCCAGTACCGGATTCCTCTCATTATTATCTTAATTCTGATAGCATTAGTGCTTTCCCTGAATTTCAAAAAAAAGTACCAGGAGACAAAGGCATGGCTTGATGAGCATGCAGAGAGAGGTAAAGATACATAATATTGGACTCTGGCAAGGGGGGGCAGAATGCTGAAAAAAATGAAAGATGAGATTGAACTTCTCAGCCGGCATATCGAGGTAGCAAGGGCGGTGGCAGATCACCAGCCTATCGGTATCATGAAACTTGCCGAGCTGCTCAATCTTCCTTCCCACCGGATACGCTACTCCCTTCATGTACTGGAACAGCTTGGCTATATCCGCGCATCTGCTGAGGGGGCTATAGCGACTGCCCTCACTGGAGAATTATTTGCACATCTCAACGATGACCTTGATGAACTTGTACGCCTGCTTGAAATGATGAAGCGCAATTAACGTGACATATTCCCGTATCATCCAACTCCTCTCCGAACCGGATTCCAACACCTGAAAAACTGGATCGATCAATCATAGTTACTTTTAAAAGCACTCAGAAAGAATCTAATAAGGCGCATTGAGACTGCCTCCCTAACTCAGTTGGTAGAGTGTCGGACTGTTAATCCGAATGTCACAGGTTCGAGCCCTGTGGGGGGCGTTTTTGGGCCCGTAGCTCAGTCCGGTTAGAGCGCCCGGCTCATAACCGGGCGGTC